>NZ_JBFATR010000001.1:412774-611342 GCF_040678395.1 Streptomyces sp. NPDC052687
GTGCGGCCTCGGCTGCGCCATCGGCCGCCGTGTTTCCCATCCGCACCGCCCGTGCGGGGTGCGTGGCCGGGTGCGGGTGGCCCCGGTGGGGTGCCCTCGACGTGGCGGCTTTCTGTGCCAGGCGTGCGGGGTGTGTCGGTGTGGGAGCGGCGGCCCGGTGGTCGCCCTCGTTGGCGGGTGGCTCGCCGGTCGGTCCGGGTCGGGTGCCCTTCGCGGGCTGGTGATCAGGTCTCGAGCGCCCGGCTGCTGATGTGACCGGCTGGCTGGGGGCCCAGCCCCCAACCGTCCCCCCGGAGCCGCGGACGCCAACGGCGGAGGCGCCCCACGGGGGCCACCCGCACCCGGCGACGATTGCCGCACGGGTGGTGCGGGTGGGAAACACGTGGGGCGATGGCGCAGCCGAGGCGAGACGCACCGCACCCCACCCACCCCACCCCGCTTGTGCCCAGCGCAGCGCCGTTGCAGCCTGGAAGTGCCCGAGCGCACCTTTCGAGCACGTGGTTCACCTGCACGTAACGACCACCGGCACGAATGGATAACGGCCACAAGGAACCCCGTTCCCTGGAGTGTCTACGCGCGTTAATGTGCGCCGAACCGAGCACCCACTGCGGGGCTTTGGAGAATGGGGAACTTCAGATGCGTCGGATATCCAAACTGACCCGCGTCGCGGTGGGCGTCGCGTCCCTCGCCCTCGCCGCCACCGCCTGCGGCGGCACCAGCGGCGAAGGCGGCGGCGACGGCGAGAAGGAGAACCTCGGCCTCGCCATCGCGTACGACATCGGCGGAAAGGGCGACCAGTCGTTCAACGACGCCGCCTTCGCCGGCCTGACCAAGGCCAAGGACGAGTTCAAGTACAAGACCGCCGACATCGAGCCCACCGAGGGCGAGACGGACGCCGACAAGGAGCAGCGCCTGGCGTCCCTCGCCAAGCAGGGCTACAACCCGGTGATCGGCGTCGGCTTCGCGTACGGCCCCGCGATGGAGGCCGTGGCGAAGGACTACCCCGACACCACCTTCGGCATCGTCGACTCCGTCGTCGAGGGGGACAACGTCACCTCCCTGGTCTTCGCCGAGGAGCAGGCCTCCTACCTCGCGGGCGTCGCCGCCGCGAAGGCCACCAAGACGAACACCGTCGGTTTCGTCGGCGGTGTGGACATCCCGCTGATCCACAAGTTCGAGGCCGGCTACAAGCAGGGCGTCGAGGACACCAGCGGCGGCAAGGTCAAGGTCATCTCCCAGTACCTGACCCAGACCGCCGAGGAGGGTGGCTTCTCCAGCCCGGACAAGGGCAAGGCCGCCGCCGAGGGCCAGATCGAGAAGAAGGCGGACGTCGTCTACCAGGCGGCCGGCCTCTCCGGCCAGGGCGTCATCGAGGCCGCCGCCAAGGCCAAGGTCTGGGCGATCGGCGTCGACTCCGACCAGTACCGGCAGGAAGCCCTCGCGGCGTACAAGGACTCCATCCTCACCTCCGCCCTGAAGGACGTCGGCGGCGCGGTCTACGCCCTCGCCAAGTCCGTCGAGGACGGCAAGCCGCTGACCGGCACCCAGACCTTCGACCTGAAGGTGAACGGCGTCGGCCTGTCCGAGAGCAACCCGCAGTACGCCGAGATCCCGGGCCTGAAGGACGCCGTGGAGAAGGCCAAGGAAGGCATCACCGGCGGCCAGATCAAGGTCAGGACCGAGTAACGGCACGCGTCACGGCCGTACCGCCCACCTGAACGGGCGAATCCGGTCGTACCGGCTCTAAGCGGGTGGGCGCCTCACGCGCCCGCCCGCTTTCCCGTTCCCCCCAGGTCACCCACCGCCACCCCTTGTTTGCGGTCGGCAAGCCTCGGCCCGCGGCTTCCGTGGCGTTGGCCACGGGCGGATAACAAGGTGGACAGAAGGGGTTTTCAGGCAGGTCTACGCGCGTTAATCTGCGGCGAAGCCAGCGCCGATGCTGAACCTCTCGCGGCGCGTTGTACGACAGGAGCACCACACCATGCGCCGGGTTTCCCGCATCGCGGTCGCAGGCGCAGCGACCGCCTCCCTCGCCCTCGCCCTGTCCGCCTGTGGCGGCACCTCCACCGAGAGCAGCTCGTCCTCCGACAGCGACAAGGGCCTCGCCATCGCGTACGACGTCGGCGGCAAGGGCGACCAGTCCTTCAACGACGCCGCGTACGCGGGCCTGGAGCAGGCGAAGAAGGAGTTCAAGTACGAGACGGCCGACATCGAGCCCACCGAGGGCGAGACGGACGCCGACAAGCAGCAGCGCCTGGAGTCCCTGGCCAAGCAGGGCTACAACCCGGTCGTGGGTGTCGGCTACGCGTACGCCGCCGCCGTCAAGGGCGCCGCCGAGAAGTACCCGGACACCACCTTCGGCATCGTGGACGACTCCACGGTCCAGGCGAAGAACGTCGCCGACCTGGTCTTCTCCGAGGAGGAGGCCTCGTACCTGGCCGGCGTCGCCGCCGCCAAGTCCACCAAGTCCAAGGTCGTGGGCTTCGTCGGCGGTGTGGACATCCCGCTGATCCACAAGTTCCAGGCGGGCTTCGAGCAGGGCGTCAAGGACACCGACCCGAAGGTCAAGGTCCTCTCCCAGTACCTGACCCAGACGGCCGAGGAGGGTGGCTTCTCCAGCCCGGACAAGGGCAAGACGGCCGCCGAGGGCCAGATCGAGAAGAAGGCCGACGTCGTCTACGCGGCCGCCGGTCTGTCCGGCCAGGGCGTGATCGAGGCCGCCGCCGCCAACAAGGTGTGGGCGATCGGCGTCGACTCCGACCAGTACAAGCAGGAAGCCCTCGCCAAGTACAAGGACTCGATCCTCACCTCGGCGATGAAGGACGTCGCCAAGGCGGTCTACAACCTGGCGAAGTCGGTCGAGGACGGCAAGCCGCAGACCGGTATCGTTCGTGGCGATCTGAAGTCCGGCGAGGTGAGCCTGTCGAACTCCAACCCGAAGTTCGCCGGTGACGCCGAGGTCCAGGAAGCCGTCGAGACCGCCAAGGAGAAGATCGTCAGCGGCGAGATCAAGGTCAAGAGCAGCTGATCATCCGCTACACCCTGAGCAGCGTGTAACCACGGGGTCGCGCCCGCTCGACGGGGTACGGGGACCTGCTCCCCGTACCCCGTTGTCGCGGTGCGCCGGTCCCCTTGTATGCCGTAGGGGCGCTACGCGCGTAGACGACCCCCGTCCCCAGGAGAGTGCGCCATCAACGCGTCCAGCAGCCCTCCGGCCGGAGCGGCGGTCAACGGTCAGGCGACCGCCGTCGAACTCGCCGGGATCACCAAGCGATTCCCCGGTGTCGTGGCCAACCACGACATCCACCTCACCGTCCGCAAGGGCACCGTCCACGCCCTCGTCGGCGAGAACGGCGCCGGCAAGTCGACCCTGATGAAGATCCTCTACGGCATGCAGAAGCCGGACGAGGGCACCATCGCGATCGACGGCGAGCAGGTCTCCTTCTCGTCCCCGGCCGACGCCATCGCCCGCGGCATCGGCATGGTCCACCAGCACTTCATGCTGGCCGACAACCTGACCGTGCTGGAGAACGTGGTGCTGGGCAGCGAGAAGCTGTACGGCATCGGCGGCAAGGCCCGGCGCAAGATCAAGGAGATCTCCGAGCGCTACGGCCTCGACGTCCAGCCCGACCTGCTGGTCGAGGAGCTGGGTGTCGCCGCCCGCCAGCGCGTGGAGATCCTCAAGGTCCTCTACCGCGGCGCCCGCACGCTGATCCTGGACGAGCCGACCGCCGTGCTCGTGCCGCAGGAGGTCGACGCGCTCTTCGCCAACCTGCGCGAGCTGAAGGCCGAGGGCCTGTCGGTCATCTTCATCTCCCACAAGCTGGGCGAGGTCCTCTCGGTCGCCGACGACATCACCGTCATCCGCCGCGGCACGACCGTCGGCACGGCCGTCCCCTCCGAGATCACCCCGCGCCAGCTCGCCGAGATGATGGTCGGCAGCGAGCTGCCCACGCCCGAGACCGCCGAGTCCACGGTCACCGACCGCCCGGTGCTCACCGTCGACAAGCTGCGCCTCGCGGCCCCCGGCGGCAAGGCGATCCTCGACGACATCTCCTTCACCATCCACGCGGGCGAGGTCCTGGGCATCGCCGGCGTCGAGGGCAACGGCCAGACCGAGCTGGTCGACGCCCTGATCGGCCTGCGGCACGCCGACTCCGGCACCATCACCCTGGAGGGTGAGGAGATCACCGCCTGGGCCACCCGCAAGCGCCGCGAGCAGGGCATCGGCTACATCCCCGAGGACCGCCACCGCCACGGACTGCTCCTGGAGGCCCCCCTCTGGGAGAACCGCATCCTCGGCCACGTCACCGAGCGGCCCAACGCCAAGGGCGTCTGGCTGGACCCGAAGGCGGCCCAGGACGACACCCGCCGCATCGTGACGGAGTACGACGTCCGCACCCCCGGCATCGACGTCACCGCGGCCTCCCTCTCCGGCGGCAACCAGCAGAAGCTGATCGTCGGCCGCGAGATGAGCCACCACCCCAAGTTCCTGATCGCCGCCCACCCCACCCGCGGTGTGGACGTCGGCGCGCAGGCCGCCATCTGGGACCACATCCGCGAGGCCCGCCGCGAAGGCCTGGCCGTGCTGCTGATCTCCGCCGACCTCGACGAGCTGATCGGCCTGTCCGACACCCTCCGGGTGATCTACAACGGCAAGCTCGTCGCGGACGCCGACCCGGCCACCATCACCCCCGAGGAGCTGGGCTCGGCGATGACCGGCGCCGCCACCGGCCACCTGGAACACGAAGAGACCCCCGAGACTCCCGGCCTTCGCACGTCCGACGAGTCTCCGGAAGACGAGGCCCGCTGATGAAGAAGTTCGACAAGGAGCGCGTGCTCCTCGCGGTGGCCGGGCCGGTCATCGCGCTCGCCGTGGCCTTCGCGCTCAGTGCCATCGTGCTGATCGCCTCCGGCAAGAACCCGGTCGAGCCGTTCGCCGTGATGTTCGAGCAGGCCACGTTCTCCGACATCCAGGTCCGGATCCTCAACCAGGCCACGCTGTACTACATCGCGGCCCTCGCGGTGGCCATCGGCTTCCGGATGAACCTGTTCAACATCGGCGTCGACGGCCAGTACCAGCTCGCCGCCATGATGGCCGCCATCGTCGGCGCCCACGCCAACCTGCCGGCCGCCCTCCAGGTGCCGCTGCTGCTGCTGACCGCGCTGCTCACCGGCGCCTTCTGGTCCGGTATCGCCGGTGTCCTGAAGGTCACCCGGGGCGTCAGCGAGGTCGTCGCGACGATCATGCTCAACGCGATCGCCACCTCCGTCATCGCCTACCTGTGGCTGCCGGACGTCTTCGGCGTCAAGGTCGGCAACAACAACACCACCGGCGAGATGCACTCCTCCGGCTGGATCCCCGGCATCGACCTGGGCAAGTCCGGCGAGATCTACGGCCTGGTCGTCCTCGCCGTGCTGCTCGGCATCGGCTACTGGGTCGTCCTCAACCGCACCCGCTTCGGATTCGACCTGCGCGCCTCCGGCGCCTCCGAGACCGCGGCCGCGGCCAGCGGCGTCGACCCCAAGCGCATGGTCCTCACCGCGATGCTCATCTCCGGCGCCATCGCCGGCCTCGCGGGCCTGCCCATCCTGATGGGCGACACCCACACCTACAGCCTGAACTTCCCCACCGGCATCGGCTTCCTCGGCATCGGCATCGCCCTGCTCGGCCGCAACAGCCCCGTCGGCATCGCCTTCGCCGCCCTGCTGTGGGCCTGGCTCGACAAGGCCTCGCCCGAGCTGGACTTCCACGGCTACGACAAGGAGATCGCGGTCATCATGCAGGGCCTGATCGTCCTCTCGGTCGTCGTCTCCTACGAGGCCGTCCGCGAGTGGGGCCTGCGCCGCCAGCAGCGCCGGGTCGGCGCGGAGCTGGCCGCCGGTCACGTCCTCGGCGCCGACAACAACACGAAGGAGGCGGCAGGCCGATGACCACCGCGACCGACGTCAACCAGCCCACCCTCCAGCCCACGGCGCCGGCCGGCCGCCGGATGTCGTGGCCCGTGCTGCTGCTGGTCATCGCCGGAGCCCTGGCGCTGACCTCGCTGGTGCGCATCATCACCGGCGCCGACGGCATCACCAACGTCAGCCAGATGTCCACCGCGCTCCAGCTCGCCGTGCCGATCGGCCTGGCCGGCCTCGGCGGCCTGTGGGCCGAGCGCGCGGGCGTCGTCAACATCGGCCTCGAGGGCATGATGATCCTCGGCACCTGGTTCGGTGCCTGGGCGGGCTTCCAGTGGGGCCCGTGGACCGGTGTCCTCGCCGGCATCATCGGCGGCTGCCTCGGCGGCCTGCTGCACGCCTTCGTCACCGTCACCTTCAACGTCAACCACATCGTCTCCGGTGTGGCGATCAACATCCTCGCCCTCGGCGCCACCCGCTACCTGGCCCCGCTCGCCTTCGTCGGCCACCAGGGCGGCTCCGCCAAGCAGTCCCCGGCGGTCGAGCCGCTCGGCCACTTCACCGTGCCGGGCCTGTCCGACGCCCTCAGGGACCTCAACGACAAGGGCTGGTTCCTGATCTCCGACATCGCCGGCCTGCTCGGCGGCCTGGTCACCAACGTGTCCTGGCTGACCCTGATCGCCGTCGCCCTGGTCCCCGCCACCTGGTGGATCCTGTGGCGGACCGCGTTCGGCCTGCGGCTGCGCTCCTGCGGCGAGAACCCGGTCGCGGCCGAGTCCCTCGGCGTGAACGTCTACAAGTACAAGTACCTCGCCGTGATCATCTCCGGCGGCCTGGCCGGCCTCGGCGGCGCCTTCCTGTCCATCGTGGCCAACCCCTTCTACCTGGAGGGCCAGGTCTCCGGCCGCGGCTTCATCGGCCTCGCGGCGATGATCTTCGGCAACTGGATGCCGGGCGGCCTCGCCCTCGGCGCCGGACTGTTCGGCTACACCGACAGCCTCAACCTGCGCGGCGGCTCCGAGAACGTCCACGCCCTGCTGCTGCTCGGCGCGATCCTGCTGCTCGTCGGCGCGATCTGGCTGGCGGTCCGCAAGAAGTACGTGCACGCCGTGATCACGCTGGTGGTCGGCGCCCTCGTCTTCGCCTGGTACGCCGGCACCAACGAGGTCCCCAACCAGGTCGTCTCCGCCACGCCGTACGTCATCACGCTGGTCGTCCTCGCCCTGTCGGCGCAGCGCCTGCGGATGCCGAAGGCGGACGGACTGCCGTACCGGAAGGGGCAGGGCAAGTGACCGTCGACTGGGACGCCCTGCGGGAGGTGGCGCGGGAGGCCATGTCCCACGCCTACGCCCCCTACTCGGGCTACCCGGTCGGCGTCGCCGCCCTCGTCGACGACGGCCGCACGGTCTCCGGCTGCAACGTGGAGAACGCCTCCTACGGCCTCGGCCTGTGCGCCGAGTGCGGCCTGGTCTCCGAGCTGCAGCGCACCGGCGGCGGCCGGCTGACCCACTTCACCTGCGTCGACGGCAACGGCGACATCCTCGTCCCGTGCGGCCGGTGCCGGCAGCTGCTGTACGAGTTCGGCGGCCCCGACCTCCTGCTGGAGACGCCGGAGGGAATCCTCCGCCTCTCCCAGATGCTGCCCCAGGCCTTCGGCCCGGACCATCTCACCAAGTAACTCCCCGCCGCGGCCCCTCTGACCCGACACCCGATCAGAGGGGCCGCGCACTTCCCGGACACGTCCCGGACCATCGGAAGGAAAGCCAGGCATGGACGTCATCTCCGTCATCCGCACCAAGCGGGACCGCGGTGAACTCAGCGACGAGCAGATCGACTGGGTCATCGACGCGTACACCCGCGGGGAGGTCGCCGACGAGCAGATGTCCGCGCTCGCCATGGCGATCCTGCTCAACGGCATGAACCGCCGGGAGATCGCCCGCTGGACCGCCGCGATGATCGCGTCCGGCGAGCGCATGGACTTCTCGTCCCTGTCCCGCCCGACCGCCGACAAGCACTCCACGGGCGGCGTCGGCGACAAGATCACCCTGCCGCTGGCCCCCCTGGTCGCGGCCTGCGGCGCGGCCGTCCCGCAGCTCTCGGGCCGCGGTCTCGGCCACACCGGCGGCACCCTCGACAAGCTGGAGTCGATCCCCGGCTGGCGCGCGCTGCTCTCCAACGAGGAGATGCTGCACGTCCTGGACAGCACCGGCGCGGTGATCTGCGCGGCGGGCGACGGCCTCGCCCCCGCCGACAAGAAGCTGTACGCGCTGCGCGACGTCACCGGCACGGTCGAGGCGATCCCGCTCATCGCCTCCTCGATCATGTCGAAGAAGATCGCCGAGGGCACGGGCTCCCTGGTCCTGGACGTGAAGGTCGGCTCCGGCGCCTTCATGAAGGCCATCGAGGACGCGCGCGAGCTGGCCTCCACGATGGTGGGCCTGGGCACGGACCACGGCGTGAAGACGGTCGCGCTGCTGACCGACATGTCGACCCCGCTCGGCCTCACGGCCGGCAACGCCCTGGAGGTCCGCGAGTCGGTCGAGGTCCTGGCCGGCGGCGGCCCCGCCGACGTGGTCGAACTGACCATCGCCCTGGCCCGCGAGATGCTCGACGCGGCGGGCGTGAAGGACGCGGACCCCGCGAAGGCCCTGGCCGACGGCTCGGCGATGGACGTCTGGCGCCGCATGATCGCGGCCCAGGGCGGCGACCCGGACGCCCCGCTGCCCACCTCCCGCGAACAGCACGTGATCAAGGCCCCGTCCTCTGGCGTCCTCACCCGCCTCGACGCCTACGACATCGGCATCGCCGCCTGGCGCCTCGGCGCGGGCCGCGCCCGCAAGGAGGACCCGGTGCAGGCGGCGGCGGGCGTCGAGATGCACGCCAAGCCGGGCGACACGGTCACCGAGGGCCAGCCCCTCCTGACCCTCCACACGGACACCCCCGAGCGCTTCGAGTACGCCCTGGAGGCGGTCCGGGGCTCCTACGACATCGCCGCCCCCGGCACGGACTTCACCCCGTCCCCGGTGGTGCTGGAACGTATCGCCTGACCTGCGGTTTCCTCATCCGGGTGAACGGGATCGGTGGACCACCACCGGTCCCGTTCGGCATGCTTGGATCGGCGACGCACCGATAGGAGACCGCCATGAGCGCACTCACCGTCAGCCACGACCCCGGGCAGGGCTGGGACGACCTCGTCCAGTTCTGGGAGGAGGCGGAATGGCCTGAGGGCAGCAAGGTGGAGATCATCGAGGGGATCGTCACCGTGACACCTGCTCCCGCGTCCCGCCACAATTTGATCGCGGCCCGCATTCAGCGTCGCCTCTACTCCGTGCTTCCCGAGCACTTGGAGATGTCCCAGACCCAGGCTGTCGCTGTGCCGTCGCGGATGGGCCTATTCATCCCGGATCTGCTGGTGGCACCGGTGCGGGCATTCGAGGAAGCTGACTCCCACATGTCAGCCGCCCTCGCTGAGCTCGTCGTCGAAGTCACCTCCCAGTCCAACGCCCGGCACGACCGCGTCAGCAAGCCCGCCGCCTACGCGATGGCCGGCATCCCGCTGTACCTCCTCGTCGACCGCTGGGCCCCCGGCGGCCCCACCGTGACGCTCTACGGTGAGCCGAAGGGTGACGTCTACCGGGTCCTGAGCGCGGTGAAGTTCGGCGACCCGATCAAGCTGCCCGAGCCGTTCGGCCTGACCCTCGACACTGGGGAGTTCCCCACCGACTGACCCGGCCTCACCCCAACACCGCCGCCACCACCACCAACCCCGGCACCGACACCACCGTCGACAGCAGGATCGCCTCGCGGGCCAGCACCTCGCCCACCCGGTAGGTGCTCGCGTACGTGTACAGGTTCTGCGCGGCGGGCAGGGCCGAGGTCACCACCACGTCCAGCAGGGCCGCTCCCCGCAGGCCGAAGACGCCCGCCGCCAGTGCCCAGGCGACCACCGGCATGGCCAGGGTCTTGAGTCCCACGGCCAGCAGCACCGGCCCCCTCTCCCCGCCCCGCAGCGGCAGCGTGCTGCCCCGCAGGGAGATGCCGAAGGCGAGCAGCACCGCCGGGACGGACATGTTGCCGATCAGGGTCAGTGGGTCCATGACCGGCCCGGGCACCGAGACGCCCGCCGCCGACACCGCGACCCCCGCCAGCGAGCCCACCGCGATCGGATTGCGCAGCGGAGTCAGCAGCCGCTGCCACAGGGGCCGCTTCGCCCCGCCCGACGCCAGGTCCAGGATCGTCACCGCGACCGGCGTCACCCCGACGAGCTGGAACAGCAGCACGGGCGCCACCAGTGAGGCGTCGCCGAGGACGTACACCGCGATCGGGATGCCGAGGTTGCCGGAGTTGACGTATCCGGCGCACAGCGCGCCGATCGTCGTACGCCCCACCCCCCAGTGGCGTACGACCCCCACCGCCACGAACGCCGCCGCCATCGCCGCCGTGCTGAGCGCGGTCACGAGCAGCCGGTTGGAGAACACCACCGACAGGTCCGCCCCCGCGAGCGTGGTGAACAGCAGCGCGGGGGACGCCACGTGGAAGGCGAGCTTGGTCAGCACCTCCCGGCCCTGTTCGCCGAGGTAGCCGCGCCGGCCTATCGCGTAGCCCACGACGATCACCACCGCGATCACCGCGAACCCGCTCAGCACCCCCTGCACGGCGCCCCCTCGGTGCGGCGGAGCGGCGGACGGCCGGGGCGGCGCGAGGATGATCGATGGGGCATGCACGCAACCTTGGCCACCGTGCCCGCCCCGGTCAATGTGACGCCGACGACCCCACGCGGCGACGCGTCACGATGAGTTCCGCCCGCCCGCCCGGTCTACCGCACGTGGACGCCATGACACCCGCGGTACTCGTGCTGGCCGGACCCGTCACCCGGGACGAGGTGAGGGGCCTGTGCGAGGACGTGCGCGCCCTGCTGGAGGGCGGCGGGGCGTCGGTCGTGGTGTGCGACATCGGCGGGCTCGGACCACCCGGGCTCGCCGTGGTCGATCTGCTCGCCCGGCTCCAGCTGGCGGCCCGGCGCGCCGGCGGGCACATCCGGCTGCGGGACCCGGACCCCGCGCTACCCGCCCTTCTCGACCTGGTCGGTCTCCGCTTCGAGGTGGAGGGGCAGCCCGAACAGCGGGAACCACCGCTTGGTGTCCAGGAAGAAATGGAATCCGGTGATCCGGCCGTCTGATATCTCCAGCACCTGCACCGCCCACGGGACGAAGCCGCCGCCCTCCGGGTCCGGCTTGTAGTGCGCGAAGCCCGGCAGGCCGTTCACCTCGACGGGCCGCAGCCGCGAGCCCGCGCAGGCGGAGCCGAGGGTGGTCATGAAGCCGGTGATGTCCCCCGGACCGCGCAGCCACAGGTCGAACGGCGGCATCGTCATCACGGCGTCCTCGTGCAGCAACGCCGTCAGCGCCGTCATGTCATAGCCCTCGAAGGCCGCCACATAGCGCTCCAGGAGCTTCTTCTGCTCCTCGTCCAGCGGGTCGGCGACGGCCGCGTCGGCGCCCGGCTCGGCGCGCTCGGCGAGCGTCGCGCGGGCCCGCTGCAGGGCGCTGTTCACGGAGGCGACCGAGGTTCCGAGCAGCTCGGCGACCTCGCTCGCCTTCCACGCCAGCACCTCGCGCAGGATCAGCACCGCCCGCTGCTTGGCCGGCAGCCGCTGGAGCGCCGCCATGAACGCGAGCCGCACCGACTCCTTGGCGACCGCCGCCTCCGCCGGGTCCGCGGTGGCCGGCAGCACCCGCGCGTCCGGCATCGGCTCCAGCCAGGTGTGGTCCGGGCGGGGGGAGAGGGCCGCCCGGGCGAGCGGGGTCGCCTCGGTCAGGTCCATCGGCCGGGCCCGCTTGTTGCCCGCCGTCAGCATGTCCAGACAGACGTTGGTCGCGATCCGGTAGAGCCAGGAGCGGAGGCTGGAGCGGCCTTCGAACTTCTCGTGGCTGCGCCAGGCGCGGACCATGGTGTCCTGGACCGCGTCCTCGGCCTCGAAGGAGGAGCCGAGCATGCGGTAGCAGTAGCCGGTCAGTTCGACGCGGTATTTCTCCAGTTCGACGTCGAGGTCCGTCGTCGCCGTGGTGTCGCCCATCGTCCACCCACCCCATGTGGCCGTTCCGTGCCGCGCCTTCGCGCCCCAGCACTTCGGAAGCTACCGCAGCCCACTGACAACGGCCCCCGGAGCGGGAAAAGCCGCAGGTGGAGGGGTTTCCGGGGGCGGCCGCCCGCCGAGGACCGCCCCGTCAGCGAGTGGTCCGGGCGGGCCGCTGCCGCCGTGGCCGGCGGATGGTGGCGCCCAGGCCCGGTCAGGCGGTCCGGGTGACCACCTGGGACCGGCCGCGCGCCGCCGCCAGCGAGCCGAGCACGGTGATGCCGACGACCCCGGCCACCGCCAGCAGCCCGACCCCTACCGTCCCGGCCCAGCCGCCCGCGTGGAAGGCCACCGCGCCCGCCGTGCTGCCCGCGCTGGAGCCGACGTAGTACGCCGACTGGTACAGCGCCGAGGCCTGCGCCCGCCCGTGCGTCGCGGTCTTGCTGACCGCCGAGGACGCCACCGCGTGGCCCGCGAAGAAGCCCGCCGTGATCAGCACCAGGCCCAGCAGCACCAGCGGCAGCGAGTCCGCCAGCGACAGCAGCAGGCCCGCCGCGGTGGTGGAGCCGCCCAGGTAGAGCGCGCCGCGCCGCCCGAGCCGGCCGACCAGCCGCCCCGCCGCCGACGCCGACACCGTGCCGACCAGGTACACCAGGAAGACCGAGCCGACGACGCCCTGCGGCAGCGAGAACGGCGCGTCCGTCAGCCGGTAGCCGATCACCGTGTAGACCCCGCCGAAGACGGTCATGAACAGCGCGCCGATCGCGTACAGCCGGCGCAGCAGCGGGTTCGCGAGGTGGTCGCGGACCGTGCGGGCCAGCACCCGCGGGCGCAGCGAGCCCCGCGTGAAGTGCCGCGGGGCCGGCAGCAGCAGCCGGAAGGCGGCCGCGCAGCCCACCGCGACCAGGCCCAGCGCGCCGAGCGCGACCCGCCAGCCCCATTCCTGGGCGACCCAGCCGGTGATGACCCGGCCGCTCATCCCGCCGACGCTGTTGCCCGCCACGAACAGACCGATCGCGGTGATCAGCGCCCGGGGCCGGACCTCCTCCGCCAGGTACGCCGTCGCCGACGCCGGCACCCCGGCCAGCGCCGCGCCCTGCACCGCGCGCAGCACGACCAGCGCGGTCAGCGAGGACGCGAACGGCACCAGCAGCGCGACGGTCACTGCCACCGCCAGGGACGCGGTCATGACCGTACGGCGTCCGAAGCGCTCGGACAGCGCGCTCATCGGGATGACGAAGAGGGCGAGCCCGCCGGTGGCGGCCGCCACGGTCCAGCTCGCCTCGCTCGCGCTCACCCCGAAGTCACCGGAGATCAGCGGCAGCAGGGCCTGGGTGGAGTACAGCAGCGCGAAGGTCGCCACGCCCGCGAGGAAGAGGGCGAAGCTCATCCGGCGGTAGCCGGGCCCGCCCGGGGCCATACGTGAGTCGGGAACGGTCGATGCGGCGCCCACGGTGGTGGACGCCCCGGTACTGGCGGGAGACATGCTTCGAACGTACGGACCCCCACGCTCATCCGTCCAATGCATGGATTCGCCATAATCGTTCCCATGGCGCATCAGCAGAGGTCACAGGGGCACCTGTCACAGTCCGGTGACACAGAAGACATGGCGATGACGCTCGCCCCACGCCTCGCGTACTTCGCGGGCGTCGCCCGCACCGAGCACGTCACCCGCGCCGCGCGGGAGATGAACGTCCCGCAGTCGACGCTCTCGCGGGCCATGGTCCGGCTCGAACAGGACCTCGGCGTCGAGCTGTTCGCCCGCCGTGGCCGGACCGTCGCCCTCACCCCCGCCGGCCGCACCTTCCTCACCTCCGTCGAGCGCGCCCTCGCGGAGATCGAGCGCGCCGCCGAGGAGGTCCGCGCCGACGCCGACCCGACCACCGGCAAGGTCGCGTTCGGCTTCCTGCACACCATGGGCACCGAGACCGTGCCCGGCCTCATCCGCGCCTTCCGCGCCGACCACCCGCGCGTGCGCTTCGCCCTCGTGCAGAACTACGGCGAGGCCATGATCGAGCGCATGCGCGCCGGCGAACTCGACCTCTGCCTGACCTCGCCCGTCCCCGACGCCCCCGACCTGGTCGCGCGCCGCCTGGACGAACAGAAGCTCCGCCTCGTCGTCCCCGCCGACCACCGTCTGGCCACCCGCCGACGCGTCCGCCTCGCCGAGGCCGCAGACGAGTCCTTCGTCACCCTGGAGCCCGGCTACGGGCTGCGCCGCATCACCGACGCCCTGTGCGCGGAGGCCGGCTTCCGCCCGAAGGTCGCCTTCGAGGGCGAGGAGGCCGAGACCCTGCGGGGCCTGGTCGCCGCGGGCCTGGGCGTCGCCCTGCTGCCCCCGCCCGCCGTCCCCCGCCCCGGCGTGGCGGAGCTGACGGTCACGGCCCCCAGGGCCGTACGGGAGATCGGCGTCGCCTGGATGGCGGGCAGCGTGGACACCCCTCCGGTCGCGGCCTTCAAGAAGTTCCTGTTGTCGAGGAAGGGCAACCTCTTGAACTGACGGCGGCCGTCCTTCCTCGGGGGCGCGGGGAACCGCGCGAGAAACCACCCCCCACCCGCACCCGCGGGACGGCGGGCACCCTCAACGGCGCCGCAGTGACTTCCCGAACCCGGAAGCGAGCGGCATCCGCAGCCCGAGCGGCGGCGGAGCCGCCAGCGCGTCCTCCACCGGCCGCGACAACGGCCGCCCGAACATCGCGCCCATCACGAAGTCCTCGACCAGCGCCCCCACTTCCTCACGGTGCTGCCGCAACCGGTGCCGGTCGGAGTGCACTTCGAACCGGCACACCTCCCGGTTCACCTTCTTCACCCGCGCCGCCAGCCGGAACGACAGCTCCGGATCGGTCCGCTCGTCGTTCGTGCCGTGCACCATCAGCACCCGCCGCCCCGCGAGCTGTTTCACCGGTTCGGGTGGCGCCGCGACATCGTCCTCCGGCAGCCAGGGAGCGATCGCCACCACCGAGTTGACCGCCTCGTGCCCGCCCGCGCGCAGCGCCGCCCGCGCGCCCATGTCGACGCCGGTGAGACACACCGGCACGTCCCCGTACCGCCGGACGATCTCGTCCACGGCCCAGGTCGCGTCGCTCGCCAGCCGCGCGTCGCCGCCGTTCCAGCCGCGATAGCGGTAGTGCACGACGTGGACGGCGAGGCCGTCGCCGCCGCCCGCCCGGGTCAGCCGCCGCCCCAGCGCCCGTACGGACGCGGCCGCCCGGAGGGCGGACGGTCTGCGGTCGGAGGTCTCCTCGCCGCCGGGGAGCAGCAGTACCACACCGCTCACCGCGGTCGGCTCCGGACCGAACGCCCGCCCCAGCCGGGCCCTGCGAACCGCCGTCGCTTGCTGTGCCATGACAGAACAGTGTCAGAAGACGCCGGGTACGCCATCCGTCCGTGCGGTCACCTTTGCGTATCGACGCGGAGGTGCGGAACGCGCTCTACGCGCGTAGGCGTTATGGTGCGCGAATGACGAGCCAGACTGAACGGACGGGGACCACCCCGAGCCCGGACCAGATCCGCCGGGCACCCAAGGTTCTGCTCCACGACCACCTCGACGGCGGCCTGCGCCCCTCCACGGTCGTCGACCTGGCCCGCGAGGCCGGATACGCCCACCTCCCGGAGACCGACCCCGGCAAACTCGGCCTCTGGTTCCGCGAGGCCGCCGACTCCGGCTCGCTGGAGCGGTACCTGGAGACCTTCTCGCACACCGTCGGCGTCATGCAGAGCCGCGACGCGCTGTTCCGGGTCGCCGCCGAGTGCGTCGAGGACCTCGCCGCGGACGGCGTCGTCTACGCCGAGGTCCGCTACGCCCCCGAACAGCACCTCGACGGCGGGCTCGGCCTCGAAGAGGTCGTCGAAGCCGTGAACGAGGGCTTCCGCGAGGGCGAGCGGCGGGCCGGGGAGGCCGGCCGGCGCATCCGCGTGGGCGCGCTGCTCACCGCCATGCGGCACGCCGCCCGCTCCCTGGAGATCGCCGAGCTCGCCAACCGCCACCGCGACGAGGGCGTCGTCGGCTTCGACATCGCGGGCGCCGAGGCCGGCCACCCGCCCACCCGCCACCTCGACGCCTTCGAGTACCTGAAGCGGGAGAACAACCACTTCACCATCCACGCCGGCGAGGCCTTCGGGCTGCCGTCCATCTGGCAGGCGCTCCAGTGGTGCGGCGCCGACCGGCTCGGCCACGGGGTGCGCATCGTCGACGACATCGAGCCGGCCGAGGACGGCACCGTCCGCCTCGGCCGGCTCGCCTCCTACGTCCGCGACAAGCGGATCCCGCTGGAGCTGTGCCCCAGCTCCAACCTCCAGACCGGCGCCGCCCGCTCCTACGCCGAGCATCCCATCGGCCTGCTGCGCCGCCTGCACTTCCGGGTCACGGTCAACACCGACAACCGGCTGATGTCCGGCACGAGCATGAGCCGGGAATTCGAGCATCTTGTCGAGGCTTTCGGTTACACGCTCGACGACCTGCAGTGGTTCTCCGTCAATGCGATGAAATCAGCGTTCATTCCTTTCGATGAACGACTGGCCATGATCAATGACGTCATCAAACCCGGATATGCCGGGCTGAAATCCGAATGGCTGTTTCAGCAGACGGCGTCCACCAGCGGTTCCACCCCTCCGCAGACCTGATTCCGGGCGATCGGGAGACCAGGGCGGCGAAGAGGCTTTCACCATCCGTCCGCATTTCGATGTTTGCGGTGGGCGGGCCCGCGTGTTTACGTTTCTGGACGCCTCTCACAACCCACCGTCATCCCGATTTCTTTCGAGTCAGTCAAGGACGCAATTCACCATGAAGCAGTCTGCTGCCAAGACCCTCGGTGTCGCCGCCCTCGGCGTCGCCTTCGCCGCCGCCGGTGCGGGTGCCGCCAACGCCGCCCCGAGCCTCGCGGACACCACCGGCACGGTCCTGGACATCGCCAACCGCACCCTCCCGGCGGAGAACGTCGACCGGACCGTGCCGGGCGCGAGCGGCGCGCTGGCCCAGGGGCAGACCGTGCTGGAGGCGGGCGGGCGGGCCGCGCAGCCCGCCGCCGAGCAGCTGCTCGCCGAGGGCCCGACCGGTCCCGCCGCCCACCTGCTCGGCGGACTGCCGGTGCAGGGGCTGCCCACGCACGGCCTGCCGGTGAACGGCGTCCCGGTGGGCTGACCGCCTCCCGCACGCCCCGACGGGGCGCACCTCCGGCCTCCCCGGGGTGCGCCCCGTCGCTGTGTCCGCGCCGGCCGGATCACCAGGCCGTACGCGTCGCGCCGCCGGCCTTGCCCTCCGAGGGCAGCAGGATCCACAGCGCGAGATAGAGCAGGAACTGGGGCCCCGGCAGCAGGCAGGAGACCACGAAGATCACCCGCATCGTCCTCGCGGAGGTGCCGAAGCGCCGTGCCAGCGCTGCGCACACTCCGCCGATCATCCGGCCGCTGGTGGGGCGGGCAAGGCGGGACATGGCGACTCCTTCGTGCTCGCGGGGAGCGTCGGGCGAGGCGGCCCGTCCGGCCCCCTCATCTGCCCTCCACGTTACGGAGACGAAGGGGGCAAAGCATCACTCCACGGGGCGATCCCGACCCTGGGAATCGTCGGGGTCCGCCCCTGAGACGGCCCCTCCGGGGAAGCCTGCGGCCGGTGTCCCGCCCGGCGCCGCAGCCACGCCCGCCCGGCCGGCACCACCAGCAGGTGCGCGAGCGCCACGCCCGTGGTGTTCAGCAGCAGCGAGTCCACGTCCACGACCCGCCCCGGCACACCGCTCTGCGCCAGCTCGATGGCCAGCGAGATCAGCACCCCGGCGGCGGTGGTCCGGACGAAGGAGACCAGCGGGGAGGCGGTCAGCCGCCCGCCCGCCATCGGCAGCAGCACCCCGAGCGGCGCCAGCAGCGCCAGCCCCTCCCCGATCCGCCGGGCCGCCTGCGGCCAGCCCAGCGCCAGATCGGCCCGGATGCCGTCCAGCGGACGCAGATTGCCGGGCATCACCCAGGGCAGGTCCAGCGGACGCAGCGTCAGCCAGGCGACGAGCGCGAGGTGCGCGACGAGGAGGACACCCCCTGTCACCCGGATGCGGATCGCGGCGCTGCCGCCCCTGGAGCCTTGACGCTGCACGCCCCCCTAGACGCGGCCCGCGCCGGGATCGGTTCCGCGTTCCCCCGCCCGGCCGCGATGAGGCGTCCACCACACCCGCGGACCGTGACGCCCGGCCGCCCGGCGGGAGCGCGCGGGGCGCGGGCGCCCTCAGTCGTCCGACACGGCCGACGAGGGAGGCTCCGTCGCGCCGGGGTGGGCGCGCAGTTCGTCCGTGCACTCGTAGCGGCGCGGTGCGGTCCCGTCGGGGCCGCCCAGGATGACCGAGCCGTCGCCCTCGGCCGCCGCCGAGTCGGAGAACGTGCAGACGACCTGGGCCAGGGCGGCGCCGGGGAGCGCGGCCGGCGGGGTGCTCAGCCGCAGGGTGTCCTCGGGGTCACCGGCGCGCGGCCCGGTGACCGTCGTCCCGCCGCGCACGTCCGTCTGGTAGCCGGCCTCCGTCTCGGCCGGCGACGGCGCCTTCGCCAGCTCGTCCAGCAGCCCCTGGGCCACCAGCACCCGCCGCTCGGCGTCCGTCGCGCCCTCCGCGACCCGCACCGTCCGGTCCACGGTCACCAGCGACGACCCGCACAGCAGGAACACCTGCACCGGCATCCCGCGCGACGCCTGCGTCGTCACGTCCGGCGCGGTGAGCGAGCAGTGCGCGCGCGACGGCGCGGGCCCGAAGTCCGTCGGCACCTCGGTCGCCCGGATCCCGCACCCGGCGAGCAGCCCGGCGGCCACCCCGGCGAGCAGTACGGCCCTCAGCGGACGGCCTCCGTTCATCAGGCACCCTTCCCCTTCGCGCCGCCGTCGCCCGCGTTCCGCGCGGCCTTCTCGGAGTCCTGCCGCGCCAGCTCCGAGGCGTCCTTCGGCAGCCGCAGCGTGAACACCGCGCCCCCCTCGGGCGAGTTCTCGGCGGTGATCTCACCGCCGTGGATGTGCGCGTTCTCCAGCGCGATGGACAGGCCGAGCCCGCTGCCCTCGGAACGCGGCCGCGAGGCGCTGGCCTTGTAGAACCGGTCGAAGACATGCGGCAGCACGTCCTCGGGGATGCCCGGCCCGTGGTCGCGTACGGCGATCACCACCGCGTCGTCCGTCTCCCGCACCGACACCCGCACCGGCGACCCGCCGTGCTTGAGCGCGTTGCCGATCAGGTTGGCGAGTATCACGTCCAGGCGGCGCGGATCCAGCCGGGCGTGGACGCCGCGCTCGGCGTCCAGCTCCACCGCGTCCAGCCAGGCCCGCGCGTCGATGCACGCGGTGATCTGATCGGCTATGTCGACGTCGTCGCAGACCAGCCGCGCGGTGCCCGCGTCGAAGCGGGTGACCTCCATCAGGTTCTCGACCAGGTCGTTCAGCCGCCGTGTCTCGCTGACCACCAGCCGTACCGCCGGCTCGATCATCGGGTCGATGCCGCCGGCCTCGGAGTCCAGCTCCTCCTCCAGCACCTCCGTCACGGCCGTGATCGCCGTCAGCGGCGTCCGCAGCTCATGGCTCATGTCCGCGACGAACCGCCGCGACGCCTCGTCCCGCGCCGCCATGTCCGCGACCCGCTTCTCCAGCGCCTCGGCCGCCTTGTTGAACGTCCGCGACAGATCGGCCAGTTCGTCGGTGCCCGACACCCGCAGCCGGGTGTCCAGCTTGCCCTCCCCGAGCCGCCGCGCGGCGACCCCCAGCCGGTGCACCGGCTTCAGCACGGTCGTCGCGGCGGCCTGCGCGAGCAGCGCCGAGCCGATCAGTGCCAGCCCGGTCGCGATCCCCAGCGACCAGGCCAGCGAGTTGAGGTCCTTGGCCTCCGGCTCCAGCGACTTGAGCATGTACCCGGTCGGCCCGCCCCCGATCACCCGGGTGCCCGCCACCAGGTACGGCGTGCCGTCGTCCACGGTCCGCTGCCAGTACAGGTGGTACGGCGACTTGTTGCCGGAGGTGAGCGGCTGCTCCTTGTTCACCGCCTCGCGCAGCGACGCGGGCACGTCCGCGATCGAGAAGCCGTTCAGACCGCCCGAGCTGCCGTACACCGTCCGCCCGGCATGGTCCTCGGCGACCAGCAGCACCGTGAACTGCTGTCCCCCGGCGGCCATCTGACCGGCCGTGTGCTGCAGCTCGTCGCGCCCCGGATGCTCCGGCAGCGCGCCCGCGCGGTTCTGCATCTCCTGCTCGAAGTCCCGCAGCACCGCGTCCTGGGTACGGCTGAGCACCGCCTCCCGGTTGAGCCAGTACGCGATCGCCGACGCCGACACCGCGGCCGTCAGCGCGACCAGCCCGAACACCACCACCAGCCGCAGCCGCAGACTGGTGAAGCGCAGCCCGGACAGAACTCCCTTGCGTGCCGCGGCCCAGCCGCGGAAACCCCCTCGCCGGTCCGTCACTGAGGCGGGTCCAGCCGGTAGCCGACACCACGGACGGTACGGATGAGCGTCGGCGACGACGGCACGTCCTCCACCTTCGCGCGCAGCCGCTGCACACACGCGTCCACCAGGCGCGAGTCGCCCAGGTAGTCGTGCTCCCACACCAGCCGCAGCAGCTGCTGCCGGGACAGCGCCTGGCCGGGACGGCGGCTCAGCTCCAGGAGCAGCCGCAGCTCGGTCGGCGTGAGCTGCAGGTCCTCCCCGTTCTTCGTCACCGTCATCGCCGCGCGGTCGATCACCAGGCTGCCGAAGGTCGCCGAGTCGTTCGACTCCCGCTCCCCGCGCCGCAGCACCGCCCGGATCCGGGCGTCGAGCACCCGCCCCTGCACCGGCTTCACCACATAGTCGTCGGCACCGGACTCCAGGCCCACCACCACGTCGATGTCATCGCTGCGCGCGGTCAGCAGAATGATCGGCAACTGGTCCGTGCGCCGGATGCGCCGGCACACCTCGAACCCGTCGATGCCGGGCAGCATCACATCCAGCACGATCAGATCCGGCCGCTGCTCACGCAGCAGCTTCAGACCGTCCTCACCGCTGGCAGCGGTCGCCACCCGGTGTCCCTGGCGCGTCAGGGAGAGCTCCAGGGCCGTACGGATGGCGTCGTCGTCCTCGATCAGCAACAGGGAAGGCACGGGCCTCATTCTGGCCCATGGCGGTGCGGGATTCGACACTCGGGCAACCGCGTAGCCGTACCGCTCGTCTCTGTGACCGCGCCGTGTTCTCCCCGGTTCTTCCCGCGGGGGACCCCTGTGACAGGTCTGTGACAGTCGGCGGACACGGCGATGAAGTCCCCCCGGCAGAGTTGTGGACACCAGCACGGAAGCAGGACCGAACACCGGAAGTCCACGACGGGGGGCGCGAGATGAACACGCTGCACGGCACCAGCACCAGCGCAGTGATCACGCGTCTGCACGACGTGCACATGCACCGGGGTTCCGAGAAGTCCGGTGCTGTGAGCGGGCGGGGGTGCGCTCGCGGCACCGGGCGTCAGCACACCGCGATCATGACGGTGGTTGACGGTTTCACGGGGGAAACCAACGGGGGAACCGCGTACAGGGAGGAATCGGGGGAGCGCCGCTCGCTGTCGGAGGCCGAGTTCACGGCCTACGTCCAGGAGCGCCGCGCCTCCCTGTACGCCACCGCCTACCACCTCACCGGCGACCGCTTCGAGGCCGAGGACCTGCTGCAGAGCGCGCTGTTCTCGACCTACCGGGCGTGGGACCGGATCAGCGACAAGGCGGCGGTCGGCGGGTACCTCCGCCGCACCATGACCAACCTGCACATCAGCGCCTGGCGGCGCCGCAAGCTCAACGAGTACCCGACCGAGGAACTGCCGGAGACGCCCGGCGACACGGACGCCATGCGCGGCACCGAGCTGCGCGCCGTCCTGTGGCAGGCGCTCGCCCGGCTGCCCGAACTCCAGCGCACCATGCTGGTCCTGCGCTACTACGAGGGCCGCACGGACCCGGAGATCGCGGACATCCTCGGCATCAGTGTCGGCACGGTGAAGTCCAGCATCTGGCGGTCGCTGCGCCGGCTGCGCGAGGACGAGGTCCTCAGCTTCGGCCGTGACGAGGAAGACGCCTTCGGGGAGCTCGTCGCCTGAAGGTCCGGGGGGACCACGGGGGGAACACGGGGGATCCTGGGGGGGATCTCCACGGGGGAAAAGGAGCGGGGCTGGAGGGCCGGGGGGTCCGTCCAGTCCCGTTCCGCTGTGCGCGCCCTCCCCGCCGGTGGCGCTACGCCGCCGTACGGGCCGTGACGCAGCGCCCGGCCGCCGCGGCGGCCAGCCGGCCCATCGCCTCGTCCCGGTCGCAGGCGTGGGCGCCCAGCGCGGTCTGGCGGGCCACGATGGACCGCTCGTCGCGCATCAGCCGCCAGCCGCGGCGCAGCAGGAACGGCACCGACTTGCGGCCCTCCTTCAGATCCCGCAGGAAGCGTCGGCGGAACGTCGTCACCGGACCGCGGCTCAGGCACAGCGCGTCGGCCAGCACGCCCAGTTCCCGGCAGCGGGCGACGATCTCGGCGGCGAAGATGCCCTCCGCGATGAACAGCGGGGTCCGCCCGATGTCGATCGCGTCGGCGCCGGTGCGGGCGCTCAGCGAGATGTCGTAGACGGGAACGTTCGTACGGCCGGTGCGGCACAGTTCCTCGATCGCGGCGACCGCGGCGTCCGCGTCCCACGAGCCGGGGTGGTCCCAGTCGATGTCGGAACTCCCCGCCACCAGCGGCAGCGTCGGGTCGGTTCCCTCCTTGTAGAAGTCGTCGAGGCGCAGCACCGGAAGGCCGGAGCGGGCCGCGAGAAGGGACTTGCCGGAGCCGGACGGGCCGCAGAGCAGCACGACGCGCGTGGGTATGGGCGGATGGGAACTCACGGGTCACCAGTGTGCGGCATCGGGCGGCCCCCGAACGACCCCGCGGGTCGGCTTTGAAGCACGCGTCACACGTCAACTACCCTTTGCAGCCGTTCCGCTGCCCTGAGTAGTAGAAGGCGGCAGCGATGGCCCGACACGACTCCTCCCAGACCCCGACCGGTGGCCGCGCCCTGGTCGCCCTCGCGACCGCGGGGTGGCGCTGGGAGCCGGCGCGGGCACGGTCTGCGCGGACACCGAGACGATCGCGGGCGTGACGCACACCCGGCCCACCTCGCTCGGCACGATCGACCCGCGGCCGGACTCCAGGCGCTGACCGGCACGGTCGGCTACGTCACCGGCCCGGTGGCGGGGCTCAAGCCCAACCCGCTCGCCGGCACCGGCGTCGACCCGCTCGACAACGGCGCCGCCACCCAGCTCGCCGACTACCAGCCGCTGACCTCCCAGGCCCTGACCCAGCCGGTGGCCCAGGCGCAGTGCCTCGGCAGCGTGCCGGTGGCGGGGGAGGCGACGAGGCTGCTGGGCGCCGTCCAGCCGGGCTGAGTCCGCGCACCGGACAGAGGGCCGCGGCTCCCCCGGACGGAGGGGAGGCGCGGCCCTCTGCGCTGTGGTGGCTCCCGTGTCAGTACGACGAGCCGGACGCGCCGAGCGAACCCGTCGGGTGCCAGACCGTCTTGGTCTCCAGGAAGGCCGTCATGCGGTCGGTGCCCGGGGTGGCGAACCAGCCGGACTCGTCCACAGGCTGTGGACGCAGCACGCGCTTGAGGTTGTCCGCCGCGGCGATCTCCAGCTCCTTCGCCAGCGCCTCGTCGGCGCCCGCGAGGTCGATCGCGTTGACGTCCTGGTGCGCGGCCAGGGGCGCCGCCAGTTCCGCCGTACGGCCGGACAGGACGTTCACCACGCCGCCGGGGACGTCGGAGGTGGCCAGGACCTCGCCCAGGGACAGGGCGGGCAGCGGGGAGCGCTCGGAGGCGATCACGACCGCCGTGTTGCCCGTCGCGATCACCGGGGCGACCACGGAGACCAGGCCGAGGAACGACGACTCCTGCGGGGCGACGACCGCCACCACACCCGTCGGCTCCGGCGAGGACAGGTTGAAGAACGGGCCCGCGACCGGGTTGGCGCCGCCGATCACCTGGGCGATCTTGTCGGTCCAGCCCGCGTACCACACCCAGCGGTCGATCGTGGCGTCCACGACCGCCGCCGCCTTGGACTTCGACAGGCCCTCCGCGTCCGCGACCTCGCGCGTGAACTGCTCCCGGCGGCCCTCCAGCATCTCCGCGACGCGGTAGAGGACCTGGCCCCGGTTGTACGCCGTCGCGCCCGACCAGGCGCCGAACGCCTTGCGGGCCGCGACCACCGCGTCCCGGGCGTCCTTGCGGCTCGACTGCGGCGCGTTGGCCAGCCAGTTGCCCTTGGAGTCCGTCACCTCGTACACCCGGCCGCTCTCCGAACGCGGGAACTTCCCGCCCACGTACAGCTTGTAGGTCTTGAACACACTGAGACGGTCAGACATCGAGGTACGCCTCCAGGCCGTGGCGGCCGCCCTCGCGGCCGAAGCCCGACTCCTTGTAGCCGCCGAACGGCGAGGTCGGGTCGAACTTGTTGAACGTGTTGGACCAGACGACGCCCGCGCGGAGCTTGTTCGCCACGGCGAGGATCCGCGAGCCCTTCTCCGTCCAGATGCCCGCCGACAGGCCGTACTGCGTGTTGTTGGCCTTGGCGACGGCCTCGTCCGGGGTGCGGAACGTCAGCACCGACAGCACAGGGCCGAAGATCTCGTCGCGGGCGATGGTGTGCGCCTGGGTGACGCCCGTGAACAGCGTCGGGGCGAACCAGTAGCCGCTCTCCGGCAGCTCGCAGGCCGGCGACCAGCGCTCGGCGCCCTCCGCCTCGCCCCGCTCGGCGAGCGCGGTGATCCGGGCCAGCTGCTCGGCGGAGTTGATCGCGCCGATGTCGGTGTTCTTGTCCAGCGGGTCGCCGAGGCGCAGGGTGGACAGGCGGCGCTTGAGGGAGTCGAGCAGCTCGTCGTGGATCGACTCCTGCACCAGCAGACGGCTGCCCGCGCAGCAGACCTGGCCCTGGTTGAAGAAGATGCCGGTGACGATGCCCTCGACGGCCTGGTCGATGGGGGCGTCGTCGAAGACGATGTTGGCGCCCTTGCCGCCCAGCTCCAGCGTGAGCTTCTTGCGGGTGCCGGCGACCGTGCGGGCGATCTCCTTGCCGACGGCGGTGGAGCCGGTGAAGGCGACCTTGTTCACGTCGGGGTGGGCGACGAGCGCGGCGCCGGTGTCGCCGTAGCCCGGGAGGATGTTGACGACGCCCTTGGGCAGGCCCGCTTGGCGGCAGATGTCCGCGAAGAACAGGGCCGACAGCGGGGTCGTCTCGGCGGGCTTGAGCACGACCGTGTTGCCCGTCGCCAGGGCCGGGGCGATCTTCCACGCCAGCATCAGCAGCGGGAAGTTCCAGGGGATGACCTGGCCCGCCACGCCCAGCGGGCGGGGGTCCGCGCCGAAGCCCGCGTGGTCGAGCTTGTCGGCCCAGCCCGCGTAGTAGAAGAAGTGCGCGGCGACCAGGGGCAGGTCGGCGTCGCGGGTCTCCTTGATCGGCTTGCCGTTGTCCAGGGTCTCCAGGACCGCCAGCTCGCGGCTGCGCTCCTGGATGATCCGGGCGATACGGAACAGGTACTTGGCGCGCTCGCTGCCGGGCAGCGCCGACCACTTCTCGAAGGCCTTGCGGGCGGCCCTCACCGCGCGGTCCACGTCCGCCTCGCCGGCCTGCGCGACCTCGGAGAGCACCTCCTCGGTGGAGGGGCTGACCGTCTTGAAGACCTTGCCGTCGGCCGCCTCGGTGAACTCGCCGTCGATGAACAGGCCGTACGAGGGGGCGATGTCGACGACCGAGCGGGACTCGGGGGCCGGTGCGTAATCGAATGCCGATGCCATGGTGATCAATCCACCGTCACGTAGTCGGGGCCGGAGTAGCGGCCGGTGGCCAGCTTCTGACGCTGCATCAGCAGGTCGTTCAGGAGCGAGGACGCACCGAAGCGGAACCAGTGGTTGTCCAGCCAGTCCTCGCCGACGGTCTCGTTGACCAGGACCAGGAACTTGATGGCGTCCTTCGAGGTGCGGATACCGCCGGCCGGCTTCACGCCGACCTGGACGCCGGTCTGCGCGCGGAAGTCCCGCACGGCCTCCAGCATCAGCAGCGTGTTCGCGGGGGTCGCGTTGACGGCGACCTTGCCGGTGGAGGTCTTGATGAAGTCCGCCCCGGCCAGCATGCCGAGCCAGCTCGCGCGGCGGATGTTGTCGTACGTCGACAGCTCGCCGGTCTCGAAGATGACCTTCAGGCGGGCGTCCGCGCCGCAGGCCTCCTTCACGGCGACGATCTCGTCGTACACCTTCAGGTAGCGCCCCGCGAGGAACGCGCCGCGGTCGATGACCATGTCGATCTCGTCGGCGCCCGCGGCGACCGCCTCGCGGACGTCGGCCAGCTTCACCTCCAGCGGGGCGCGGCCCGCGGGGAAGGCGGTGGCGACCGAGGCGACCTTCACCGAGGAGCCGGCCACGGCCTCCTTCGCGGCGGCCACCATGTCGGGGTAGACGCAGACCGCGGCGGTGGCGGGCGTGGAGCGGTCGGTGGGGTCCGGGTGGACCGCCTTGGCGCCGAGCGCCCGGACCTTGCCCGGGGTGTCCGCGCCTTCCAGCGTCGTCAGGTCGACCATCGAGATGGCCAGGTCGATGGCGTACGCCTTGGCGGTCGTCTTGATGGAACGGGTGCCGAGAGACGCGGCGCGCGCCTCCAGGCCGACCGCGTCGACGCCGGGCAGCCCGTGCAGGAAACGGCGCAGCGTGCTGTCGGACGCGGTGACGTCACTCAGTGCGTGTGCGGCGGGGGCAGTAGTGGGCATGGTCACCAGACGAGCATATCTACGCGCGTAGCTGCTGTACACCCCCCGGCGCTCATCCATGCTCGATCGGGTGCGCGGCCCCACGGATGAGCGTGGCCGCGGGCGTCGGGCAGAATCGGGCCATGACCTCCACCGAGTCCAAGGACCGGATCTACCGCTCGCCCGCGGGCATCGCCGGCGGTGTGCTGCTGCTCGGCCTCGCCGCGTGGCTCGGCATCGACGCGATCGTCGCCGGTGAGGGGCGCACGCCCTGGCTGGCGCTCGCGGCGCTGCTGCTGATCGTGCCGCTCGTGACCGCCTTCACGCTGCGGCCCGCCGTGTCCGCCGACGACGACCGGCTGCGCGTCCGCAACCCGTTCCGGGTCGTCGTGCTGCCCTGGGGGGAGGTCGCCTCGCTGCGGTCCGGGTACTCGAACGAGGTCGTCGCCAAGTCCGGGAAGAAGTACCAGCTGTGGGCCATCCCGGTGTCCCTGCGCGCGCGGAAGAAGGCGGCGCGGCGGGAGGCCCGGCGGGGCGTCGGGGCGGCCGGGGCGTCCGGAGCGCCCGGTGTCTTCGGAGGCCGGGAGCGCGGGCTCGGGGGGCTCGCCGGGTTCGGCGGCGGGGCCGCGGTGCCGGAGGGGCCGGTGCGGGCTCAGTCCGACCAGATCATGGACGAGCTGCGGGAACTGCTGGAGGCGCGCGAGAAGGCCGAGAGCGCGCAGGGGCAGGTCACCGTGCGGTGGGCCTACGAGATCGCGGCACCCGCGGTGGCGGGGGCGGTGTTGCTGGCGGTGCTGATCGGATTGGGCTGAGGGGGCGTTGGGGGCGCTGAGTGGCTGTGCTGAGCGGGCCCGGCTGGTTGGACGGGCTGGGCTGAGCGGGCTGGGCTCATTGGGTCGGGCTGAGTGGTCCGGCTGAGCGGTCTGGGCTGGGCTGGTTCGGCCGGGCTGAAGCGGGGCCTCCGGTGTGCTGCCGGGGGCCTTTGGCGTGGCATGGAAGGGACAGCTCCGCGGGGTCCGTACCGAGCGGCTGGCTTTACGGTGCTGGGCAGGGCTGGGCGGGCTGGCCTCATGGGGCTGGGATGAGCGGGCCGGGCTCATGGGCCGCGCTGGGCCGGCTGGGCCGGCCGGGGGTGGGGCAGCTGACCGGGCAGGGCTGACGGCTGGGTTCGATTGGGCCGGGCTGACGCGCTGCCGGGGTGCGCTGGACTGGCCAGGGCAGGTCCCGCCGGGCGGGCCTGACCGCGCAGATCGCGGTGGGCCGGCCGGGACAGGCCGATGGCTGGGCAGGCGGGGCGAGGTCGGCCGGCCGAGCCTGGCGGGCTGACGGCTGGGCTGAGCGGGCTGGGCTGGCCCAGACGGGCCGAGGCCGAACCGGGCTGGGCGGGCCCCGATGGGTCCAGGCCGGGCTGGGCGGGCTGGCCTCATGGGGCTGGGATGAGTGGGCCGGGCTCATGGGCCGCGCTGAGCCGGCTGGGCCGGCCGGGGGTGGGTGAGCTGACCGGGCAGGGCTGACGGCTGGGCCGAGCGGGGCGGGGGCGGGCCGGGGATGGGTCGAGGCCGAACCGGGGTGAGCGGGCTGGGCTGGCCCAGAGGGGGCGAGGCCGAGCCGGGCCGGGCTGGCCCAGACAGGTCAAGGTCGGACCGGGCTGGACTGGCCCAGAGGGGGCCAGGCCGAGTCGCGCCTGGGCTGCGCTGAAGGGTCGCGCAGGTCGAGTCGGGCCGGCCGGGATGGTCGACTGGTCGGGCGGGCCCGGCTGGCGGGCTGCCTGAGCAGGCCGGCCGGCTGGGCCGGCCGAGTGAGGCTGATCGGGGTGTGCTGAGGGTGGGCCGGGGGTGCCGCGGGGGCACCCCCGGGGGTGTGGAGGCGTTCAGATGCCCGCTGCGGTCGAGAGGTCCTGCTTGATCGCCGCCAGCAGCTGAGTCGCCTTCGTCCGGGCGGCCGGGAGGTCGGCGTGGGTCGCCACCGGGACGACGACCTCCAGGTAGCACTTCAGCTTCGGTTCCGTGCCGCTGGGGCGGACGATGACGCGGGCGCCTTCGAGCGTGTAGCGCAGACCGTCGGTGGGCGGGAGCTTGTCCGTGCCCTGGGTCAGGTCCTCGGCGTTCGTGATGGGCAGGCCCGCGAGCTCGGTCGGGGGCTGCTCGCGCAGGCGGCGCATCGCGTCCGCGATGAGGGAGAGGTCCTGCACACGGACCGACAGCTGGTCCGTGGCGTGCAGGCCGTGCTCCACGGCGAGGTCGTCGAGGAGGTCGAGCAGGGTGCGGCCCTGCTCCTTGAGGACCGAGGCGAGTTCCGTGATCAGCAGGGCCGCGGTGATGCCGTCCTTGTCGCGGACGCCCTCCGGGTCGACGCAGTAGCCGAGGGCCTCCTCGTAGCCGTAGCGCAGGCCCTCGACGCGGGCGATCCACTTGAAGCCCGTCAGGGTCTCCTCGTACGGCAGGTGCGCCTTCTCGGCGATGCGGCCGAGGAGGGAGGAGGAGACGATCGACTCCGCGAAGGTGCCGCGGGCTCCGCGGGTCACCAGGTGGGCGGCGAGGAGCGCGCCGACCTCGTCGCCGCGGAGCATGCGCCAGTCGCCGCCGTCCTTGACGGCCACGGCGCAGCGGTCGGCGTCCGGGTCGTTGGCGATCACCAGGTCGGGCTCGGTTTCGCGGGCCTTCGCGAAGGCCAGGTCCATCGCGCCGGGCTCTTCCGGGTTGGGGAAGGCGACGGTCGGGAAGTCCGGGTCGGGGTCGGCCTGCTCGGCGACGAGGTCAGGGGTGGGGAAGCCGGCACGGGCGAAGGCGGCGAGGAGGGTGTCCTTGCCGACGCCGTGCATGGCCGTGTAGACCGTGCGGGCCGTGCGGGGGGAGTCCGGCGAGAGGACGGCGTCGGTGCGCGCCAGATAGGCGTCGAGGACGCTGTCGTCGAGGGTCTCCCAGCCCTCGGTGGGGCGGGAGACCGTGGTGAGGGACGGGATCGCGGCGATCTCCGCGGCGATGTCCGCGTCCGCGGGCGGGACGATCTGGGAGCCGTCGCCCAGGTACACCTTGTAGCCGTTGTCGCGGGGCGGGTTGTGGCTGGCCGTGACCTCCACGCCGGCGACCGCGCCGAGGTGCCTTATGGCGAAGGCGAGGACGGGGGTGGGGAGGGGGCGGGGCAGCAGCGCCGCGCGCAGGCCGGCGCCGGTCATGACGGCGGCCGTGTCGCGGGCGAAGTCCGCGGACTTGTGGCGGGCGTCGTAGCCGATGACGACGAGGCCGCCGGTGTGGCCGTTCTTGTTCAGGTACGCGGCGAGGCCGGCGGCGGCTCGGATGACGACCGAGCGGTTCATGCGCAGGGGGCCGGCGCCGAGTTCGCCGCGGAGGCCGGCGGTGCCGAACTGGAGGGTGCCGCTGAAGCGGGCGGTGAGTTCCTGGACGTCGTGGGCCTCGATGAGCTCGGCGAGTTCGTCGCGGGTCTCCGCGTCGGGGTCCTCGGCCAGCCATGCCTTGGCGCGGGCGATGAGGTCGTCGGTCGTCACGTCGGGTCGCCTCTCGGTCGTCTTGCTACGTCGTCGTGGGGGCGGGTGCCGGTGCCTGCGGCGGCTGTGCAGGTGCGTGGGGGTGCTGTGGCGCCGCCTGCCGGATGGGGGTCGGGGCCGTGCCGGGGGTGTCCGTCCTCGGTCCGGCGGTGCCGTCCCTCGCAGAGTGACCGGTGCTGGACGCCGGCCGCTGTCGGGCGGACACCCCCGGCACGTCCCCTTCCCGCCGTCGGCGGCCGGCCGTGCGCGGGGGTACCCGGGTACCCCCGTCGCGCTTACAGGCGGCCCAGCACCTGGGCCAGCAGGGAGCCCATGCGGGCGGCGGAGTCGCGGCCGGCCTGGAGGACTTCCTCGTGGTTGAGGGGCTCGCCGGTCATGCCCGCGGCGAGGTTGGTGACCAGGGAGATGCCCAGGATCTCGGCGCCGGCCTCGCGGGCGGCGATGGCCTCCAGGACGGTCGACATGCCGACGAGGTCCGCGCCGATGACGCGGGCCATGCGGATCTCGGCCGGGGTCTCGTAGTGCGGGCCGGGGAACTGCGCGTAGACGCCCTCCTCGAGGGTGGGGTCGATCTCCTTGCACAGGGCGCGCAGGCGCGGGGAGTACAGGTCGGTGAGGTCGACGAAGTTGGCGCCGACGATCGGGGAGGTGGCGGTCAGGTTGATGTGGTCGCTGATCAGGACCGGCTGGCCGGGGCGCATGCCCTCGCGCAGGCCGCCGCAGCCGTTGGTGAGCACGATGGTCTTCGCGCCGGCGGCGACTGCGGTGCGCACGCCGTGCGCGACGGAGGCCACCCCGCGGCCCTCGTAGTAGTGGGTGCGGCCCAGGAAGACCAGGGCGCGCTTGTCGCCGATCCGGTAGGAGCGGATCTTGCCGCCGTGCCCTTCGACCGCCGGCGGCGGGAAGCCGGGGAGCTCGGTGACCTGGAACTCGGCTGCGGGGGCGCCCAGCGCGTCCACGGCCGGCGCCCAGCCGGAGCCCATCACGAGGGCGACGTCGTGGGACTCGGCGCCGGTGAGTTCGCGCAGGCGCGCGGCGGCGGCGTCGGCGGCGGCGTAGGGGTCGCCCTGGATGTCGTCCGGAAGAAGAGATGCGTTCACGCGGTCGAGGGTAGCCGAGCATTGCCTACGCGCGTAGATGACGGAGCTCACGGGATCGCGATCGTTGTCTTGTCGTTTCCGACGAACGGCGCGGACGGTGGGGGCGGCGGGGTGCCGGTGAGCCGGTCAGCAGGGGCGTTTGCGCAGTTCCATGACGTAGTCGTGGGGGGCTCCGGCGGATTCGGCGGCGTCGGCGATCTCGCCCAGATAGCGGGCCGAGGGCAGGCCGCCCTCGTAGCCGTTGAGGACGTACACCCAGGCCTGTTCCTCGCCGTCGAGGGTGTGGACGCGGACCTGGAGGCGGCGGTAGACGTCCAGGTCCACGCCGACCCAGCGGTCCAGGGACTCCTCGTCCATCGGGGCGATGTCGTAGAGCGCGACGAAGACCTGGGACAGGGGGTCCTCGACGATCGTGGCCAGGGCGCCCTCCCAGCCGAGCTGTTCGCCGCCGAAGGTCAGCCGCCAGCCGTTCAGCCAGCCCGTGGCGCGCAGCGGCGAGTGAGGAGCGCGGCGCGTCATGAGCCGCGCGTCGAGATTGCCGGCGTAGGCGGCGTAGAGCGACATGGGGAGAGGGTACGGCAGTCGGCTCGGCCGTCACTTTCTTCGCCGGGGCATCTGTGGTACTCCGGGCGGGCCCCCGGGGCAGTCGCATCTTGAAGCGTGCGGGACAATGGAGTACGTGACTCGGATCGTGATCATCGGTGGCGGACCCGGCGGATACGAAGCGGCGCTGGTCGCCGCTCAGCTCGGTGCGGAGGTGACCGTCGTCGACTGCGACGGTCTGGGCGGTGCGTCGGTCCTGACCGACTGCGTGCCGTCGAAGACGCTCATCGCGACGGCCGAGGTGATGACCACCTTCGACTCGTCGTACGAGGAGCTGGGGATCATCGTCGCGGACGACACCCCGCACATCGACACACCCGCCCGGGTGGTGGGCGTCGACCTCGGCAAGGTCAACCGCCGGGTGAAGCGGCTGGCGCTCGCCCAGTCGCACGACATCACGGCGTCCGTGACGCGGGCCGGCGCCCGGGTGATGCGCGGGCGCGGGCGGCTGGCGGGGCAGCAGGCCCTGGACGGCTCGCGCAAGGTCGTGGTCCGGGCCGCCGACGGGACCGAGGAGACGCTCGTCGCGGACGCGGTGCTGATCGCGACGGGCGGGCATCCGCGCGAGCTGGCCGACGCCAGGCCCGACGGCGAGCGGATCCTGAACTGGACGCAGGTGTACGACCTGAACGAGCTCCCCGAGGAGCTGATCGTGGTCGGGTCCGGTGTCACGGGTGCCGAGTTCGCCGGCGCCTACCAGGCGCTCGGCTCGAAGGTCACCCTGGTGTCGTCGCGGGACCGGGTGCTGCCCGGCGAGGACCCGGACGCCGCCGCCGTGCTGGAGGACGTGTTCCGGCGGCGCGGCATGAACGTCATGGCGCGCTCGCGCGCCCAGTCCGCCAAGCGGGTGGGCGACCGGGTCGAGGTCACGCTCGCCGACGGACGGGTCATCACCGGTACGCACTGCCTGATGGCCGTCGGCGCCATCCCGAACACCGAGGGGATGGGGCTGGAGGAGGCCGGGGTCAGGCTGCGGGACTCCGGGCACATCTGGACCGACAAGGTCTCGCGGACGACCGCGCCCGGTGTGTACGCCGCCGGTGACGTGACGGGTGTCTTCGCGCTCGCCTCGGTGGCCGCCATGCAGGGCCGGATCGCCATGTACCACTTCCTGGGCGACGCGGTGGCGCCGCTGAACCTGAAGACCGTCTCGTCGAACGTCTTCACGGACCCCGAGATCGCGACCGTCGGCTACACGCAGGCCGACGTGGACGCCGGGAAGATCGACGCCCGCGTCGTGAAGCTGCCGCTGCTGCGCAACCCGCGCGCGAAGATGCAGGGCATCCGGGACGGTTTCGTCAAGATCTTCTGCCGGCCCGGCACCGGGATCGTGGTCGGCGGTGTCGTCGTGGCGCCGCGCGCCTCGGAACTGATCCATCCCATCTCGATCGCCGTCGACAACAATCTGACGGTCGAACAGATCGCGAAAGCCTTCACCGTGTATCCCTCCCTGTCGGGCTCGATCGCCGAGGTGGCCCGGCAACTGCACACCCGCAAGGCGGGCGACGGCGGCTGACGGCCGAAACCACATCCCCGCTGGTCACGGTGAGTTGCCGACAGTGCGGGTGGCATAGGCGGCGGGAGTGGGCTCTATACCACTTCCGTCCCTACTGTGCGAACAACTTCTGTTATTCGGCGCATACTGCTGAAACCAGACGGTCGTTGGGGTTACTGTCAGTTTCGTGTTCGCTGCAGAACGTCGCCAATTGATCCTCGAAATGGTGCGAGCGAACGGGGCCGTGTCGCTCCGTGAGCTCGCCCGCGTCGTCCAGACCTCCGAAGTGACCGTACGACGGGACGTGCGCGCGCTGGAGGCAGAAGGACTCCTCGACCGCCGGCACGGCGGTGCGGTACTGCCGGGCGGGTTCACGCGGGAGTCCGGCTTTCCGCAGAAGTCTCATCTCGCGACCGCCGAGAAGACGGCCATCGCCGACCTCGCCGCCAACTTCGTCGAAGAGGGCGAGGCCATCGTCGTCGGGGCGGGCACCACGACGCAGGAGCTGGCCCGCCGGCTCGCCCGGATCCCGGGGCTGACCGTCGTCACCAACTCGCTGCTGGTGGCGCAGGCCCTCGCGCACGCCAACCGGGTGGAGGTCGTGATGACCGGCGGCACGCTGCGCGGGTCCAACTACGCCCTCGTCGGCTCCGGCGCCGAACAGTCCCTCCAGGGCCTCAGGGTCTCCCGGGCCTTCCTCTCCGGGAGCGGGCTCACCGCCGAGCGCGGGCTGTCCACGTCCAACATGCTCTCCGCCTCCGTCGACCGCGCGCTCGTGCAGGCCGCCGCGGAGGTGGTGGTCCTCGCCGACCACACCAAGCTCGGCACGGACACCATGTTCCAGACCGTGCCGACGGACGTCATCACCCGCCTCGTCACCGACGAGCCCCCGCCGCACGACGACCGCGCGGCCACCGAGCTGCAGGCCCTCGCCGACCAGGGCGTCCAGATCGCCGTCGCGGGCACCGGCACCCCGGGAAATTCCGGGGGCCACGGCAGCGCGGGAGGTGACGCGCCGGGGCGTCAGCAGCGCCGGGACGTGCCCGTTCCGGGGCCGCGCCGTGGCCAGGTCCCCGGCGGTCAGCTGCGCTCGGCCGCGGTCATGGGCACGGACCAGCCGCCCGGGGCCGAGCGCGGCGCGCGCGTGGCCGATCTGCGGCGTCGGTGAGGCGCGCGGCGGACCGGGCGTAGGGCGGCGCCGCCGCTCCGGCGGTCATGGTGTCGCTTTCCGCGGTCGGGGTGCCGGTAGCGCTCGGGTGCCGCTCCCGGCGGTCTGGGTGCCGCTCCCGGCGGACGGGGGTCGCTTCGAGTGGTCCCCGGTACCGCTCCCGGCGGACGGGGGTCGCTTCGAGTGGTCCCGGTACCGCTCCCGCGGTCGCAGGGGCCGCTCCCCGCTGTCGGCTGCCGCTTTCTGCGCGGCCCCTGTCCGTCGTAGGGCGACGACTGCTCGTCGTACGGCCGGGAACGCCGTGCGCCCGGCGGAGGGAACCCCGCCGGGCGCGTGACGAATCTCCGGACGCCGTCCGGGTCAGTCCTTGATCTCGCAGATGGCGGCGCCCGAGGTGATGGAGGCGCCGACCTCGGCGGTGAGGCCCTTGATGGTGCCCGACTTGTGGGCGTTCAGGGGCTGCTCCATCTTCATGGCCTCCAGGACGACGACGAGGTCGCCCTCCTTCACCTCCTGGCCCTCCTCCACGGCGATCTTGACGATCGTGCCCTGCATGGGGGAGGCGAGGGTGTCGCCGGAGGCGACGGGGCCGGACTTCTTCGCGGCGCGGCGCTTGGGCTTGGCGCCGGCGGCGAGGCCGGTGCGGGCCAGGGACATGCCGAGCGAGGAGGGCAGGGAGACCTCCAGGCGCTTGCCGCCGACCTCGACGACGACGGTCTCGCGGCCGGTCTCCTCGTCGGCCTCGGCGGTGTCCGCGGGGGCCGTGAACGGCTTGATGTCGTTGACGAACTCGGTCTCGATCCAGCGGGTGTGGACCGTGAACGGGTCGGTCGAGCCGGTCAGCTCCGGCGCGAAGGCCGGGTCGGTGACCACCTTGCGGTGGAACGGGATGGCGGTGGCCATGCCCTCGACCTCGAACTCGGCCAGCGCGCGGGAGGCCCGCTCCAGGGCCTCCTTGCGGGTGCGGCCGGTGACGATGAGCTTGGCGAGCAGCGAGTCCCAGGCGGGGCCGATGACGCTGCCGGACTCCACGCCCGCGTCCAGGCGCACGCCCGGGCCGGAGGGCGGGGCGAACTTCGTGACGGTGCCGGGGGCGGGCAGGAAGTTGCGGCCCGGGTCCTCGCCGTTGATGCGGAACTCGAAGGAGTGGCCGCGCAGCACCGGGTCGTCGTAGCCGAGCTCCTCGCCGTCGGCGATGCGGAACATCTCGCGCACCAGGTCGATGCCCGCGACCTCCTCGGTGACGGGGTGCTCGACCTGGAGACGGGTGTTGACCTCCAGGAAGGAGATCGTGCCGTCGACGCCGACGAGGAACTCGACGGTGCCGGCGCCGACGTAGCCGGCCTCCTTCAGGATGGCCTTGGAGGCGCGGTACAGCTCGGCGAGCTGCTCCTCGGAGAGGAACGGGGCCGGGGCCTCCTCCACCAGCTTCTGGTGGCGGCGCTGGAGGGAGCAGTCACGGGTCGAGACGACGACCACGTTGCCGTGCTTGTCGGCGAGGCACTGGGTCTCGACGTGGCGCGGCTTGTCGAGGTAGCGCTCGACGAAGCACTCGCCGCGGCCGAAGGCGGCGACCGCCTCGCGCACGGCCGAGTCGTACAGCTCGGGGACCTCTTCGAGGGTGCGGGCGACCTTCAGACCGCGGCCGCCGCCGCCGAAGGCGGCCTTGATCGCGATGGGCAGGCCGTGCTCCTTGGCGAACTCCACGACCTCGTCCGCACCGGAGACCGGGTCGGAGGTGCCCGCGACGAGGGGGGCGCCGGCGCGCTGGGCGATGTGGCGGGCGGCGACCTTGTCGCCGAGGTCGCGGATCGCCTGCGGGGGCGGGCCGATCCAGATCAGGCCCGCGTCGAGGACGGCCTGGGCGAACTCGGCGTTCTCCGAGAGGAAGCCGTAGCCCGGGTGGACGGCGTCGGCGCCGGATTCCTTGGCGGCCTTCAGCACCTTCTCGATGTCCAAGTAGCTGGTGGCCGGAGTGTCACCGCCCAGAGCGAACGCCTCATCCGCGGCGCGGACATGCAGAGCGTCCCGGTCCGGGTCGGCGTAGACGGCCACGCTCGCGATACCGGCGTCCCGGCAGGCCCGGGCAACGCGGACAGCGATTTCGCCACGGTTGGCGATGAGCACCTTGCGCACGATGAGGCTCCCTCCTTGAAACAAGCCGAGTTTAGGGACTGCCGACACGGCACTTCGACCCGTCCCCAATGGTGAGCTTGCCCACACGGAGCGTGATTCGAGGCTCGCTCGACCCGCGAAATCCCTTGTCGCACCGTGGTACGCAGGACTCCTGCGGGAAACCCTAGCCGTCCGCTGTGGTCAAGGTCTCTGTCATCAGGTGCTGCGGGCCACTCAGTTTCTTTGTCGAGTCCCTACGAATGGCCCAATGGTTCTTTGCCTCGCGCGGAAGTCTTGTCCCTTGGTTTACCCGTTAGTAGCGTTCGCGGTGTCCATACCGTACTTGGGGTAACAGCAGCCTTGCTCCGGCGAGGGTCGAAGGTGGGTGGAACCGTGGTGCGCAGGCCGGTGGCATGGATCGTGGCGGTCGTGCTCTTCGCCGAGGCGCTGGGCATCGCGGGGCTGAACTGGTTCCTCGGGGTGGTGGTCGACCGCCAGGACATGTCGCTTGCCGGGCTCGATCCCGACGTCATGGCGACCTCGTCGAAGATCGGCGGCGTGGTCTTCGGCCTCTACTTCGCCCTGTGCGGCCTCGTGGCCCTGCTCGTGGCCCTCCGCGACCGCCCCGCCGCGGGCCTCGGGCGCGTCCTGCTGATCAGCGCGGCCGTGGTGCACGGACTGCTGGGCGCGTTCGTGTGGGGGCTGGTGGGGTGGCCGGCGTTCCTGTTCATGGTGCTGGTGCTCGGCCTGATCGTGCTGCTGCTGATGACGTACGACGGGCGGGGGGCGAAGTCCGCGGAACCCACGCTGCCGGAGGGCGGCGCGGCGACGGCCTGAGCGCCCTCCACGGCCGGGACCGCGGGTCACGGGCCCGGCGTCACGTCCACAGGTCCGTGATGTTGACGCCCAGCTGGGCCAGCAGCTTGCGGACGAGCGGCAGGCTGATGCCGATGACATTGCCGTGGTCGCCGTCGATGCCGTCGATGAAGGGGGCCGAGCGGCCGTCGAGGGTGAAGGCGCCGGCGACGTGGAGGGGCTCCCCGGAGGCGACGTAGGCGGCGATCTCCTCGTCGCTCGGGTCGCCGAAGCGGACGACGGTGGAGGCGGTGGCGGAGGCGTAGCGGCCGGACGCGGTGTCGTAGACGCAGTGGCCGGTCTGCAGGGTGCCGGCCCGGCCGCGCATCGACTTCCAGCGGGCGGTGGCCTCCTCCGGGTCGCCGGGCTTGCCCAGCGCCTGGCCGTCCAGGTCGAGGACCGAGTCGCAGCCGATCACGAGCGCGCCCATCACCTCGGGCCGCGCCGCGACGACGGAGGCCTTGGCCTCGGCGAGGGCGAGGGCCAGTTCGGCGGGGGTGGGGGCGGTGACGGCGTCCTCGTCGACGCCGCTCACGATCACCTCGGGGTCGAGCCCCGCCTGGCGGAGCAGGCCCAGGCGGGCGGGGGACTGGGAGGCGAGCACGAGTCGGCGGCGCGGCTGATCGGTCATGCCGTCAGGTTAACGGCGTGGCCGCCCCCGGTTCATCCGTCCCGCCGGTCCCGACCCGTCCCGCCGGTCCCGGCCCGTCTCACCGGTCCCGGCCCGTCTCACCGGTCCCGACCCGTCCCGCCGGTGTCACCCGAGCCCGATGACGATCATCGCGAGCACCATGGCCAGCGCCATGAGAACGCCCAGTCGCCGCAGCATCGCCTGCGTGTCGCGCAGTTCCTGGGGCGGTTCGTTCTCGGGGTCGGACCACAGCATGCCTGCCATCGTCCGGCGGTCCGCTCGGGCGGCGCCTGAGTACGCGTACTCAACTTTCACCTAAAGGGCCTGAAGTTCCATTAAGCTAAAGGAACATCAGTCCCGTTTGGAAGGGTCGTGTGTCATGAGCGCTGCCGACTTCACCACAGGCTCCACCGCCGGCTTCACCACCGCCTGGACCGCCGCGCCCCAGGCTCCCAGCGAAGGCTTCACCCCCAACTGGTCCCGGGAGGGCTTCTGGCGCCAGTCCGTGCGGCAGGTGGTCCGGGTCACCGCGGGCGGCGGCAGGGTGCGGATCCGGCTGTCGAACGCGTACGGCACCTCCCCGCTGCACCTGGCCGGTGCCTCCGTCGCCCGTACGGCGTCCGGTGCGGGCGTGGAGCCCGGCTCGGTGCGGCGCCTCACCTTCCAGGGGGCGCACGAGGTCGCGATACCGGCGCGCGGTCAGATCGTGAGCGATCCGGCCGAACTCGTCGTGGCCGCCGGGGAGCCGGTGACCGTCACCCTGTACTTCGAGGCCGCCACCGGACCGGCCACCTTCCACGCCCAGGCCTTCACCCGCAGCCACCGCGGTCCGGGCGACCTGCTCGCCGACGTCACCGGCGCGGGCTTCGACGCCGTCACCGAGTCCTGGTACGTCCTGTCCGCGGTCGAGACCGACGCGGGCCGCGCGGACGGTGTCGCCCTGTTCGGCGACTCCCTCACCGACGGATTCGGGTCCACGCCGGGCGCCGACCGCCGCTGGTCCGACGCGCTCGCCCGGCGCACCGGGCGCCCCGTCCTCAACGCCGGGATCGGCGGGAACCTGCTGCTCAACGACTCCGCGTGGTACGGCGAGAAGGGCGTGCGCCGGCTCGCCCGCGACGTCCTCGACCACTCCGGCGTGGACACCCTCGTCGTGCTGATCGGGCTGAACGACATCGGCTTCAGCGAGACGGACGAGCAGCCCACGTACCATCCGGCGCCGGTCGTGGAGGCCGGCGAGCTGATCGCGGGCCACCGGGAGCTGATCCGGCAGGCGCGCGGGCGGGGCCTGCGGGTGATCGGCGCGACCCTGGTGCCGTTCGGCGGGTCCGACCACTGGGGAGAGCACGCGGCGAAGGTGAACCGCGAGCTGAACGAGTGGATCCGCGGCGCGGGCGAGTACGACGCCGTGCTCGACTTCCAGCGGCTGCTGGCCGACCCGTCGGACCCGGACCGGCTGCACCCGTCGTACGACTTCGGCGACCACCTGCACCCGAACGACGCGGGCTACGAGGTGATGGCCGAAGCGGTCGCGCACGTACTGGACCAGGGCCAGGACCAGGAGCAGGACCCGAACCCGGCCTGTGACCGGGGACCGGCCCGGGCCCTCGCTCCGCGCCCCGCGGTCACGGCCTGACCCGCGGGCCCGGCCCGGCCGGTACGTGCGCGCGCTGAGCGCCGCACGTGCGCGCGCCGGGCACCGGGCCGGCCGGTGCCGCCGGGCCCGCGGCGGGCCGGCCGGACGGGCGTACGGGTTCGGCCACCGCCTGCACCCGGACGGAGCCGGGGTTCGAGGTGGTGGCCGACATCGTGGTGGGCGGACCTGGCCAGCGCCCGGCCCCGGTCCTCGGGCAGCGCGCCCGCCCGGTCGTCAGCCGGGCCAGTACGTGCGGGACCACGTCGCCGGGCCCGGGTGGGGGAGGCGGCGGGTGGCGATGCGGGACGGGTCGGACCAGGAGTCGCGGGGGGCGGGCGCGCCGGGCGGCGTGGCGGCCGCCGCCGCGGCGCGGACGCGGACCACCGCCAGTGCGGCGGCCAGCTCCTCCGGGGTCGGGTTGCCCCGTACGACCTTGATGTTCATGACCGCTCCAGCGACCTAGAGGGGGATGTTGCCGTGCTTCTTCGGAGGCAGGGATTCCCGCTTCGTCCGCAGCTGACGCAGACCGCGGACGATGTGCCGACGGGTCTCCGACGGCATGATCACCGCGTCGACGTAGCCGCGCTCGGCCGCGATGTAGGGGTTGAGGAGGGTGTCCTCGTACTCCTGCATCAGCCGGGCGCGGGTCGCCTCCGGATCGTCCGATTCCGCGATGGTGCGGCGGTGCAGGATGTTGACCGCGCCCTGCGCGCCCATGACCGCGATCTGGGCGGTGGGCCACGCCAGGTTGAGGTCGGCGCCCAGGTGCTTGGAGCCCATCACGTCGTACGCCCCGCCGAACGCCTTGCGGGTGATGACGGTGATCAGCGGGACGGTGGCCTCGGCGTAGGCGTAGATCAGCTTGGCGCCGCGCCGGATGATGCCGGTGTGTTCCTGGTCCACGCCGGGGAGGAAGCCCGGCACGTCCACGAAGGTCAGGACCGGCACGTTGAACGCGTCGCAGGTGCGCACGAACCGCGCCGCCTTCTCGGACGCGTCGATGTCCAGGCAGCCCGCGAACTGCATCGGCTGGTTGGCGACGATGCCGACCGGACGGCCCTCGACCCGGCCGAAGCCGGTGAGGATGTTCGGCGCGAACAGCGGCTGCGTCTCGAAGAACTCCCCGTCGTCGAGAACGTGCTCGATGACGGTGTGCATGTCGTACGGCTGGTTCGCCGAGTCCGGGACGATGGTGTCCAGCTCGCGGTCCTCGTCCGTGACGGACAGGTCCGCCTCCTCCGGGAACGCCGGCGGCTCGGACAGGTTGTTGGACGGCAGGTACGACAGCAGCTGCTTGACGTACTCGATGGCGTCCTTCTCGTCGCCCGCCATGTGGTGGGCCACACCGGAGGCCGTGTTGTGGGTCCGCGCGCCGCCCAGCTCCTCGAAGCCGACGTCCTCACCGGTGACGGTCTTGATGACGTCCGGGCCGGTGATGAACATGTGCGAGGTCTGGTCGACCATCACCGTGAAGTCGGTGATCGCCGGGGAGTAGACCGCGCCGCCCGCGCACGGGCCGACGACGAGGCTGATCTGCGGGATGACCCCGGAGGCGTGGGTGTTGCGGCGGAAGATCTCGCCGTACGCCCCGAGCGAGGCCACACCCTCCTGGATGCGCGCGCCGCCGGAGTCGTTGATGCCGATGACCGGGCAGCCGGTCTTCAGCGCGAAGTCCATCACCTTGACGATCTTCTGGCCGTAGACCTCGCCGAGGGCGCCGCCGAAGACGGTGAAGTCCTGCGAGAACACGGCCACCGGACGGCCGTCGACGGTGCCGTAACCGGTGACGACACCGTCGCCGTAGGGGCGGTTGGCGTCCAGGCCGAAGTTGGAGGAGCGGTGCCGGGCGAACTCGTCCAGCTCCACGAAGGAGCCCTCGTCCAGCAGCAGATCGATCCGCTCACGAGCCGTCAGCTTGCCCTTGGCGTGCTGCTTTTCCACGGCGCGGGCGGAACCGGCGTGCGTCGCCTCCTCGATGCGGCGCTGGAGATCCGCGAGCTTCCCCGCGGTCGTGTGAATGTCGATCTCTTCCGGCTCGGACATCGGGATGCGGCTCCCTGCCTGCTCAAAAGGGGGGACGGTTACTCATCCGTACAGTAGTGGCGGACCCACCGGTCGGCAGTGCGGTGTTTCCCACACCTAGGGTGGCTTGCATGACGCCGCGAGATGCATCAGGAGACACGCCGGGAGACAGCCGCTGGTCGGACCTGGACCGGCCGCCCCTCAACGCCGCCGCGCTGCGCCGGGCGCTGGTCCGCGAGGGCGGTCTGTGGTCGGACGTGGAGGTCGTGCAGCGCACCGGCTCCACCAACAGCGACCTGGTGGCCCGGGCCGCCGCGGGCGACACGCCCGAGGGCGTGATCCTCGTCGCCGAGGAGCAGACCTCCGGGCGGGGCCGCCTCGACCGCCGGTGGACGGCCCCGCCCCGCTCCGGGCTGTTCTTCTCCGTACTGCTGCGGCCCGCCGAGGTGCCGGTGGCCCGCTGGGGCTGGCTCCCGCTGCTCACCGGCGTCGCCGTGGCCACCGGCCTGTCCCGCACGGCCGGCGTCGACACGGCCCTCAAGTGGCCCAACGACCTGCTGGTGACCGTGGGCGGCGAGGAGCGCAAGGCGGGCGGCATCCTCGCCGAGCGGGCCGGCGCGGACGGCGTCGTCATCGGCGTCGGCATCAACGTCACCCTGCGCGCGGAGGAGCTGCCCGTCCCGCATGCGGGCTCACTGGCGCTCGCCGGGGCCGCCGGCACGGACCGCGACCCGCTGCTGCGCGGCATGCTGCGGTCCCTGGAGGACTGGTACGGCCGCTGGCGCGCGGCCGGTGGCGACCCGGGGGCCTGCGGTCTCCAGGACACCTACGCGGCGGGCTGCGCGACCCTGGGCCGGGTGGTCCGGGCGGAGCTGCCGGGGGACCGGTCGGTGGTGGGGGAGGCCGTGGCGGTGGACGGCGACGGCAGGCTGGTGATCGCGACGCAGGACGGCGTGCAGGAGCCGGTGGGCGCCGGAGACATCGTGCACCTGCGACCCGCGTGAGGGGGGCGCCCCGCAAGGGGCCGCGGGCCTGTGTCGATGTGCGGCTCCGCCGCGTGGGCGCGACCAGCCACGGACAGCGCGCACCCGGCGGACGACAGGAACCCACCACCTGCGCCGCCCCGCTCGGCCCGACGGAGTGAGCTGGCGCACATCTGCCGTAGAGTTGAGGCCGGTCGATACCTGACCGTGGCAGATCGGAAGGGCAACAGGCGTGACCGTCGACGACACGGGCTCCGGCATGGGTCGTAACCCAGCGCCCGACGGCACCGACCCCGGTGAGGATCCCCTCGCACTCCGCCTCGAACAGCTCATCCTCGGCGCCGAACGCCGCTACACCCCCTTCCAGGCGGCCCGCAGCGCCGGTGTCTCCATGGAACTGGCGTCCCGCTTCTGGCGGGCCATGGGTTTCGCCGACATCGGGCAGGCCAAGGCCCTCACCGAGGCGGACGTCCTCGCCCTGCGCCGCCTGGCCGGTCTGGTCGAGGCGGGCCTGCTGAGCGAGGCGATGGCGGTGCAGGTGGCCCGGTCGACGGGCCAGACCACCGCCCGTCTGGCCGAGTGGCAGATCGACTCCTTCCTGGAGGGCCTGACCGAGCCGCCCGAGCCCGGCATGACCCGCACCGAGGTCACGTATCCCCTGGTGGAACTGCTGCTGCCCGAGCTGGAGGAGTTCCTGGTCTACGTCTGGCGGCGGCAGCTGGCCGCCGCGACGGGCCGGGTCGTCCAGGCCGCCGACGACGAGGAGATGGTGGACCGGCGGCTGGCCGTCGGCTTCGCCGACCTCGTCGGCTTCACCCGGCTGACCCGCCGGCTGGAGGAGGAGGAGCTGGGCGAGCTGGTCGAGGCCTTCGAGACCACGGCCGCCGACCTGGTGGCCGCGCGCGGCGGCCGGCTCATCAAGACGCTCGGCGACGAGGTGCTGTACGCCGCCGACGACGCGGGCGTCGCCGCGGAGATCGCGCTGCGGCTGATCGAGACCATGGCGAACGACGCGACGATGCCCGAGCTGCGCGTGGGCATCGCCTTCGGCACGGTCACGACCCGAATGGGTGATGTCTTCGGTACGACGGTGAACCTCGCCTCCCGGTTGACGTCGATAGCCCCCCGGGACGCCGTGCTGGTCGACAGCGCCTTCGCCGAGGAGCTGATCCGCACCGGGGAGGCCCCGGCCTCCGAGGCGGCGGCGGCGGAGGCCGCGGCCGCCGCGGAGAAGGAGGGCGAGCAGCCGCCGGCGTACCGCTTCGCGCTCCAGCCGATGTGGCAGCGGCCGGTGCGTGGGCTGGGCGTGGTGGAGCCGTGGCTGCTGACGCGGCGGGATCCGTCGGCGTAAGGCGCGCGCAGTCGCAGTCGCGGGCGCAGTCGCGGGCGCGGGCGCCGGCGCGGTGGCGGAGGGGCGCTTCCCGCTTCAGTCAAGCCCGCCCAGGCAGAAGTCGATGACCGGCAGGCACAGGCCCGGGTCGTCGGGGTGGTCCGGCGCGGGGGAAGTGGTCGTCGGGTCGGGGGTGGCGGTCGGCTTGGGCTTGGGCCCCGGAGCCGGTTTCTGCGGTGATGCGGGGTCCGGCCGAGGGGCGTTCGTGGCCTTCGGGGGCGCGGGGGCGGGCGGGTTCGGGGCCTGCGGGTTCGTCGTGGTGCCGGGTACGGCGATGCCGGTGTGCGCCGGGGAGGCGGTCGCGGTGGGGATCGGCACCGCGCCGGCCGCGCCGTCCGTACCGCCCAGCGCGGAGGGCGCGGAGGGGGCGCGCTCGGGGGCGGTGGCGAGGTGGGGGGCGGCCGTGGACGGGGCCTGCGCCCGGTCGGTGCCCGCGTAGCTGCTGCCGTTGCCGTTGCCGCTTTCGTCGGCCGTTGCGGGGTTCGTGCCGGCGGGGTCGGTGTGCGTGGTGCCGAATCCGCCGATCACGCCCGTGTCCGGCATGAGCCGTACGAGGCTCAGCACGCCGGCGGCGACGGCGAGCCCGGCCGCGACGAGCAGCAGCTTGCGGGGGCGGGGGCGCCGGTGACGGCCACGGGTGAGGGGCTTGTCGCTTCTCGGGGTGGCGGGGGTGGGGGTTCTCGCGGGTGTGGCGGCCCTCGGGGGTGCGCTGGTCCGTGGGGGTGTGCTGGTCCGTGGGGATGCGCTGGTCGTCGGGGGCTTGGTGGGGCCGGGGATCCTGGCGGCCGCAGAGGTCGTGGGCGCCCCGGCGGTCCTGGCGGTTCCGGTGGTCGCGGGCGCTCCGGTGGGCGCAGGCCTTCCAGCGGTCCTGGCGGCTCTCGCGGGTGTGGCGGCCTTGGCGGCCGTGCCGGACGTCCTAGTGGGCTTGGGCGTGGGCGTGGGCGTGGGCGTGGGCATGGGCGTGGGTGTGGGCCTGGGCGTGGCGCTTCCGCGCGCCGCGCCGACGGTGCCCGCCTTGCCCGCCGTACCGGCCCTACTCGGCGTAGCGGCCCTGCCCGGCGTACCAGCCCTCGGCGTGCCCGCCCTGCCCGCGCCGCCCGGCGTGCCCGCCCTGCCCGCCAGGCCGGCCGTACCCGCCGTGCCCTTCGTGTCGGTGTTCGTTTCGCGCGCCATGCGATCGATCCCTCCCCGATGAGTGCGCCCCCGGTGCGCCGTGGCGGAGCACGTTAGGCGCTCCCTGGGGAGCGGGGGCGGGAGTCGGCGGGATGTCACTCGAACGGGGTGTCGGCCTCGGGGACGGGCCGGGGTCGGGTCGGGGGTGGATCAGGGGTGAGTGAGGGTGGGCGGCCCTTTTCCCGGCAGGGCGGGGCTGCGATGATCGGGGGAGTGCTGTTAACCCGCGTTAACCGGAGGGTGTCGTGAGCGAGGACGTTGTGAGCGAGGAGCGGTTCGGGGAGTTCGTGCTGGTGCGGCGGTACGAGGCCGGCCATGTCGCGGAGCTGGCACTCGACCGGCCCAAGGCGATGAACGCGGTGTCGACGGAGATGGCGCGGTCGATCGCGGGGGCGTGCGCGGCGCTGGCCGCGGACCGGGACGTGCGGGTGGTCGTGCTGACGTCGACGCACGAGCGGGCGTTCTGCGTCGGCGCGGACCTGAAGGAGCGCAACTCCTTCACGGACGCGGACCTGGTCCGCCAGCGCCCGGTCGCGCGCGGGGCGTACACCGGCGTGCTGGAGCTGCCGGTGCCGACGATCGCGGCGGTGCACGGCTTCGCGCTGGGCGGAGGGTTCGAGCTGGCGCTGTCCTGCGACGTGATCGTGGCGGACCGTACGGCGGTGGTGGGCCTGCCGGAGGTGTCGGTCGGCGTGATCCCCGGGGGCGGCGGTACGCAGCTGCTGCCCCGCAGAGTGGGTGCGGCCCGCGCCGCCGAGCTGATCTTCACGGCGCGCCGGGTGGAGGCGCCGGAGGCGCGGGAGCTGGGGCTGGTCGACGTCCTGGTGGACGAGGGGCGCGACCGTGCGGAGGCCCTGTCCCTGGCCTCCCGCATCGCCGCCAACTCGCCGGTCGGCCTCCGCGCGGCCAAGCGAGCCCTGCGCCTCGGGCACGGCCTCGACCTTTCGGCCGGTCTGGAGGTCGAGGACGCCGCCTGGCGCTCGGTGGCCTTCTCCGGCGACCGGGCGGAGGGAGTGGCCGCCTTCAACGAGAAGCGGAAGCCGCAGTGGCCCGGGGAGTGAGAGCGGCGGCGCCCCGTCGGCCCTCTTACACCCCAGAGGTCCCCTCGTTCCCGGAAACACCACGCTCCTCACCGTGATCACTCCATGCGCCGCTTCAACGTCCCACATCGGGCGGAACCTCCCTAGCCTGGAGCAATGGGTGAGGACAAGCGGCTCGCGGATGTCGTCGCGCTGGCGCAGGGGATGGCGGCGGCGCGCACTCCGCGGGAGTCGTGGCGGGCGGCGGCGGTGGGGGCGTGCCGGGCGCTGGACGGGAGCTTCGCGGCGCTGTCGGTGTGGGAGCGGGAGCTGGGTCGGCTGCGGGTCCTGGTGAACGTGGGGGACCGGGCACCGGACGAGGCGGAGTTCCCCGAGGACGAGACCTATCCGGTGCACCAGTTCGCCGAGATCACCGAGTTCCTGCACGAGCAGTGGGCCTCCGGGGGCGAGCCGGACGCCTGGGTGGAGACCGCCGACGGGCCGACCGAGGGGCGCGCGGGATTCGTGCACGAGCGGGTCGCGGCCCTGCGCCGGCGCGGGCGCGGCTCGTGTGTCGTCGCGCCGATCGTGCTGCACGGGCGGGCGTGGGGTGAGCTGTATGTGGCCCGCCCGGCCGGGACGCCGGTGTTCGGCCGGGACGACGCGGACTTCGCGACCGTGCTGGCCGCCGTGGTCGCGGCGGGCATCGCGCAGACGGAACGGCTGGAGGAGGCGCGCCGGCTCGCCTTCACCGACTCCCTCACCGGCCTGGCCAATCGCCGTGCCGTCGACATGCGGCTGGACGAGGCCGTGGAGCGGCATCGCAGGGAAGGGGTGGTCGTCAGTCTCGTGGTCTGCGACCTGAACGGGCTCAAGCGGGTCAACGACACGCTGGGGCACGCCGTCGGGGACCGGCTGCTGGAGCGGTTCGGCTCGGTGCTGTCACTGTGCGGGGCGATGCTTCCCAACACCCTCGTCGCCCGGCTCGGCGGGGACGAGTTCTGCCTGCTGGCGGTCGGCCCGCCCGCCGGGGACGTGGTGAAGGTGGCCGACGAGCTGTGCCGCAGGGCGTCCGAGCTGGAGCTGGGCGAGGGCGTCGCCTGCGGGGTGGCCTCCACCGAGGAGCCGATCGGCACCGTGCGCTCCGCCCGCCGCCTGTTCCGGCTGGCCGACGCGGCCCAGTACCGCGCCAAGGCGGACCGCTCCGACCGCCCGGTGGTCGCCGGGCGCGAGGGCCCCGACGACCCCGTCGTGCGCCTGGCCGACGAGCCGTCGCACGAGTCGGGTCGCGAGCGGCGGCGGTTCCGGGGGCGGGACGTGTGAGTAAGGGGTGAACGCCGACTCCACTGGTGACATTTTCGAATTCACTGCGTACGCTCCTGAATATGGATATGCACACTGTGGTGGTGGGGACGTCCGGCGTCACCGCGTCCGACGTCCTCGCCGTGGCCCGCGGCGGCGCCCGCGTCGAGCTTTCCGGGGAGGCGGTGGGCGCACTCACCGCGGCCCGCGGGATCGTGGACGCGCTGGCGGCCAAGCCGGACCCCGTCTACGGCGTCTCCACCGGCTTCGGCGCTCTCGCGACCCGGCACATCGGCCAGGAGCTGCGCACTCAGCTCCAGCGCAACATCGTCCGCTCGCACGCCGCCGGCATGGGCCCGCGCGTCGAGCGGGAGGTGGTGCGGGCCCTGATGTTCCTGCGGCTGAAGACCGTCTGCTCCGGACACACCGGCGTGCGGCCCGAGGTCGCGCAGACCATGGCGGACGTCCTCAACGCCGGTATCACCCCGGTCGTGCACGAGTACGGCTCCCTGGGCTGCTCCGGCGACCTCGCCCCGCTCTCCCACTGCGCCCTCACGCTCATGGGCGAGGGCGACGCCGAGGGCCCGGACGGTGCCGTACGGCCCGCCGGGGAGCTGCTCGCCGAGCACGGCATCGCCCCCGTCGAGCTGCGCGAGAAGGAGGGCCTCGCCCTCCTCAACGGCACCGACGGCATGCTCGGCATGCTGATCATGGCCCTGGCCGACCTGGAGACGCTCTACAAGTCCGCCGACGTCACCGCCGCCCTCAGCCTCGAAGCCCTGCTCGGCACCGACAAGGTGCTCGCGCCCGAGCTGCACGCCATCCGCCCCCACCCCGGGCAGGGCGACGCCGCCGCCAACATGCTCGCCGTCCTCAAGGGCTCCGGCCTCACCGGCCACCACCAGGACGACGCGCCCCGCGTCCAGGACGCCTACTCGGTGCGCTGCGCCCCGCAGGTCGCCGGCGCCGGCCGTGACACCCTCGCGCACGCCCGCCTGGTCGCCGAGCGCGAGCTGGCCGCCGCCGTCGACAACCCCGTCGTCCTCCCCGACGGACGGGTCGAGTCCAACGGCAACTTCCACGGCGCCCCGGTGGCGTACGTGCTGGACTTCCTCGCCATCGCCGCCGCCGACCTCGCCTCCATCGCCGAGCGCCGCACCGACCGGCTGCTGGACAAGAACCGCAGCCACGGCCTGCCGCCGTTCCTCGCCGACGACGCGGGCGTGGACAGCGGCCTGATGATCGCCCAGTACACCCAGGCGGCGCTGGTCAGCGAGCTGAAGCGGCTGGCCGTCCCGGCATCGGCGGACTCCATCCCGTCCTCCGCGATGCAGGAGGACCACGTCTCCATGGGCTGGTCGGCGGCGCGCAAGCTGCGCACGGCCGTGGACAACCTGACCCGCGTCCTCGCCATCGAGCTGTACGCCGCCACCCGCGCCGTCGAGTTGCGCGAGGGTCTGACCCCGGCCCCGGCGACCCGCGCCGTCCTGGACGCGGTCCGCGCCGCGGGCGTCGAGGGCCCCGGCCCCGACCGCTTCCTCGCCCCCGATCTCGCGGCGGCCGACGCGTTCGTGCGCGAGGGCCGGCTGGTCGCGGCGGTGGAGACGGTCACCGGACCCCTCCGCTGACGCGAAGGGCCCCGTCCGGCACTGCGGACGGGGCCCCTCACACCACGACGACGGCTACGTGAGCTTGCCCGCCTGGGCCTCGACGAGCGGGGCCGGCACGTCGTACTCCTTGCCGGTCATCATCGCGCCGATGTTCATCGTGTAGTAGGCGGCGACGTTGTTGCCGTGCCGCACGACCTCGCCGTGCACGACGCCCGGCTGGCCGTCCATGTCGCCGGTCGCGGCGAACGCGATCGACTCGTCACCCGTGCCCGAGGCCTTGGTCTCGGCGACCTTCGTGAACTTCTGGTCCTCGCCGCCGGAGCCGACCGTGAAGCCGCCGGCGCAGGCCGCGACGGCGTCGGAGACGGTCTTGAACGTCTTCTCGGCGCCGTCACCGTCGTAGGACGACAGGCCGACGACCGTGACGTTCAGGTTCATCGAGTCGCCGAGCGCGTCCTCGAACTCGCCCTCGGTCAGCTCGTCCAGGGACTTCGAGGCGGTGTCGGTGGGCGACTTCTCCTCCGTCGCCATGGTGTTGGTCTCGGCCGCGGCGTCGCCCGGGGCCAGACCGCTCATCACGTACGCGAGCGGCTTGCACTGCTCGTCGCCCGTGACGGCCTTCTTGTCGGCCGGGAAGTCGGCCTGCTGCACGCCGCTGAACGCGAACCCCTCGACATCGCCCTTGGCGACGATGCGGTCCTTCAGCTCCGCCGCGGTGAGCGCCTTCGCGGCCTCGGCCTGCGAACCCGAACCGGTGTCCTTCTCGTCGTCCGACCCGGAGCCGCAGCCCGTGACGAGGGCGAGCGACAGAGCGCCCACAACAGCTGTGGCGCCCAGTCGCGCGCCCGATGATCTCTTCATGAGCGGACTATGAACGCCACGTCAAGAAAACGTCAAGCCGGATTGTCTTCCCGGACTTACAGCCCAAGACGTTCCCTGCGCACCGAATACACCACGAACCCGGCACCCACCGTCAGCGAGAGCGTGCCGCCGACGACATACGGCGTGCTGTCGAAGCTGCCGGTGTCCGCGAGCCGGGTCTCCCCCTCGGACGTCGTCGTCAGCGACGCCGCCTCCACCTGGGTGGTGTGCGCCGTCCGCGCGTCCTGCGCGCCCTGCTCCTCCCGCGAGACGCGCACGGCCTGACCGGCCTGGTCGATCTGGCGGCCCTCGGTGACCTGACCGGCGTGACCGGGCTGGCCGGCCTCACCTGCCTGGGTGGCCTGGGTGGCCGAATCCTGCTGTCTGACCGCTTCGTCCGAGGTCGCGTTGGCGGAAGGGACGAACCACAGGGCACCCAGCAGGGTCCCCGCGGCGGTGGCGGTCAGCAACGGACGGCGAGCGGATGACACGGAATATCGATCCCCTTGTGGCGCTGGCGAATTGGCCGTGTGGGGCGATGTTAGTGAAAGGCGCGGGTCACGGGAAAGTCACGGGCGCCCCGGGCCGTACGCTCCGGGCATGAGCACTGCAGAGACATCACGTTTTGTACGGCTTCGCGTGGAAGTCGTCGTCGAGGTCGACGACGCCGACGCGGTCACCAAGGCCGCGCTGCGCCGGATCGCCGCCGAACCGGATATGCCCGCCGAGGAGCGGGTACACGCCGAGAGTGCCGTCACGGAGGACACCGCGGAGGCCCTGGCCTATCTCGTGGACCCGTTCGACCTGGTCGGCGAGGTGCCGGGAATCGAACTCCAGCAGGCCTCCTGGAGCAGCGAGCGAGTGGACTACGACCCGGACGCGCCGGAATGGGACGCCGACGACGACGATGCCGACGACGATGCCGACGACGAGGAAGAGAACCCGGACGAGACGTAGGGCGGCCGGGCGCCCGGGGAAGGCACGGGAAAAATAGTGACCCCGGGGGGCAACCGCCGCCCGGGGTTCGTTCGTCTCAAGGGGCGCACTGACCGACACCCGCACCCGGCCGGCCCGGCGGCGGACGTGGTGTGCCCCACACATCCAGGGAATGTGGAACGGGACGAACCGGTCGTAGCGTTGAAACCTTGTAACGGGGACTCTCGGGGTTCTGGGGAATCGGCAACGATGGAGAAGCGTGTGATGACGAACAGTAAGCGGCGCAAGGGCCTGACGGTCGCGTCCGCACTGCTCGGCGGTGTGCTGGTGCTCTCGGCCTGTACCGGCGAGGATGCCTCCGGCAACGAGGGCAACGACACCTCGCAGGCGAAGGTCGACGAGGCGGCGGCGCAGAAGACCTCCGAGGCCCAGATCAAGATCACGCCCAAGGACGGCTCCAACAACGCCTCCATCAACAACTCCGCCACGGTGACGGTCGGCAAGGGCACGCTCACCGAGGTGAAGATGACCACCGCGGACGGCACGGCCGTCGCCGGTGAGATATCCGCGGACAAGACCAGCTGGAAGCCCAGCACCCAGCTGGAGCGCGCCACCACCTACAAGATCGCGGTGACCGCGAAGGACGCCGACGGCCGGGAGGCGCACGAGAACGCCTCCTTCACCACGGTCTCCCCGGCCAACAGCTTCATAGGCTCCTTCACGCCCGAGGACGGCTCCACCGTCGGCGTGGGCATGCCGGTGTCGATCAACTTCGACAAGGCGATCACCAACAAGGCGGAGGTCCAGAAGGGCATCACCGTCTCGACCACCAGCGGCCAGGAGGTCGCCTGCCACTGGTTCAACGCCAACCGCATGGACTGCCGCCCGGAGGAGTACTGGAAGGAAGGCTCCAAGGTCACCCTGAAGCTGGCGCTCGACGGCGTCGAGGGTGCCGAGGGTGTCTACGGCGTCCAGCAGAAGACGGTCTCCTTCACCATCGGCCGCAACCAGGTCTCCGTCGTCGACGCGGAGACCAAGCAGATGAAGGTCATGCAGGACGGGAAGGTCATCCGGACCATCCCGATCTCCGCCGGCTCGCCCGAGAACAAGACGTACGAGGGCCAGATGGTGATCTCCGAGAAGTTCAAGGAGACCCGGATGAACGGCGCGACGGTCGGCTTCACCGACGACGACGGCAAGGGCGAGTACGACATCAAGGACGTGCCGCACGCCATGCGTCTGTCGACGTCCGGCACCTTCATCCACGGCAACTACTGGGGCGCGAAGTCCATCTTCGGCAGCGTGAACACCAGCCACGGCTGCGTGGGCCTGTCCGACACCAAGGGCGCCGACGACCCGAACACGCCGGGCGCCTGGTTCTTCAACAACTCGATCGTCGGTGACGTCGTCGTGGTGAAGAACACCGGCGACAAGACCATCGCCCCGGACAACGGCCTGAACGGCTGGAACATGGACTGGGCGCAGTGGAAGGCGGGTTCCGCCATCTGACGCGGGCTCACCCCTCACCCTGACGCGACGGATGCCGCTTCCCCTCCGGGGGAGGCGGCATCCGCGTATCTCCGGGTCTTCTCATCCTGCTCTCGTTCACCCCGCTCTTCTCATCCTGCTCTTATCGCTGCCTTATCCCCTCATCACGCGCCCTCCCTAGCTTGCGGCGCATGTTCTTCACCTACTTGAGGCGCGAGCTGCGCCGCCGCAGAAAGGCGGCCCTCGTCGTCGCCTCCGGTCTCGCGCTGGGCATCGCGCTGGTCATCGTGGTCGACTCCGTCTCCTCCGGCATGGGCAGGGCGCAGGAGAAGGTCCTGCGGTCGCTGTACGGGCTGGGCACGGACATGACGGTCACCAAGGCCGCCGACCCCGCCGAGCAGGGGCAGGTCCAGCGGCCCCGGTTCCGGTTCGACGCCGGGGAGGAGGGCTCCGGCGAGGAGCAGAGCAGCGACCGGGTGATGGTTCAGGGCTTCGAGACCCTGCCGAGTTCCACCGTCGAGAAGGTCGCCGCGCAGGACGGCGTCGCGGACGCGGTGGGCGGGCTCAGCCTCCAGGTCGTCAAGGTGAGCGGCGAGTTCACCCGCGGGCAGATCCAGCAGCAGCCCGGCGGCGGACAGGACGGCGGCGGTCAGGGGAGCGGACCGGGCGGCCGAACCGCCCAGCCCGAGGGGCGGGTGCAGGGCGGCGGCGCCGACTTCGACGTCGACAGCCACTCGGTCTACGGCACCGACGTCACCGAGCCGGCCCTCGGCCCGCTGACCACCTCGAAGATCACCAGCGGGCGTACGTTCCGGACCTCCGAGACCGACGCGAAGGTGGCCGTCGCGGACGCCTCGTACGCCAAGGAGAAGAAGCTCGCCGTCGGCGACACCGTCACCGTCAAGGGCGTGACGTTCGAGGTCGTCGGCATCGCCACCCCGGACAGCGGGGACGCCGCGGCCGACCTCTACATCCCGCTCCAGCAGGCCCAGAAGCTCGCCGACGCCGCGGACGAGGTCACCACGATCTACGTCAAGGCGACCGACTCGCAGCGGATCGACGCGGTGAAGTCGCGGATCCAGAAGAACATCGAGGGGACGACGGTCACCACCTCCGCCGACCTCGCCGAGACGGTCTCCGGCTCCCTCTCCACGGCCTCCGAGCTGGCCACCAAGGTCGGCACCTGGCTCTCCCTCGCGGTGCTCGTGGCCGCGTTCCTGGTGGCCGGGCTGCTCACCTCATCGGCGGTGTCCCGGCGGGTGCGGGAGTTCGGCACGCTGAAGGCGCTGGGCTGGCGGTCCGGCCGGGTGACCCGGCAGGTGGCCGGTGAGGCGATGGTGCACGGGCTGGCCGGCGGCGCGCTCGGCATCGCGCTGGGCCTGGCGGGGGCGTACGCGGTGACCGCGGTGAGCCCGACCCTCCAGGCGCGGCTGGGCGGTGCGACGGCCGGCACCGGCGGCGGCCGGATGCTCGTCGGGCCCGGCCGGCAGCCCGCGTCCCGCACCCTCGACGTCGCGCTCACCGCGCCGGTCAGTACGACGACCATCGCCCTGGCGGTGGGCCTCGCGGTGGGCGGCGGACTGGTCGCCGGCGCGTTCGGCGCCTGGCGGGCATCCCGGCTGCGCCCGGCGGACGCCCTGCGGCGCGTCGAGTGACCCACGACCCCACGCCCCACACCCTCACCTCCACCCCGTTCGACCCCCAGGAGCCCCCATGTACGAACTCAATGCCGTCACCAAGCGCTACCGGCGAGGCAGGGAGACCGTCGACGCGCTGGCCGGTGTCGACCTGACCATTCCCGACGGTGACCGGCTGGTCATCCAAGGGCCCACCGGCGGCGGCAAGTCGACGCTGCTTCAGATGCTGGGCGGCCTCGACCGGCCCAGCTCCGGGCAGGTCGTGCTCGACGGCACCGACCTGGCCCGGCTGCCCGAGGCCCGGCTCACCCGGGTGCGCAGCGAGAACATCGGCTTCGTCTTCCAGAGCTTCAACCTCATCCCCACGCTCACCGCGCAGGAGAACGTCGAGACCGCCCTCGTACCGCTCGGGCTGAAGCCGCGGGAGCGGCGGGAGCGGGCCGCCGAGGCGCTCGCGTCGGTGGGCCTCGGAGAGCGGCTCGCACATCTGCCCGGCGAGATGTCCGGCGGCCAGCAGCAGCGGGTGGCCATCGCCCGGGCGCTGGTGAAGCAGCCGAAGGTCCTGCTCGCCGACGAGCCCACCGGCAACCTCGACGAGTCGACCCGCGACGAGATCATGGACGTACTCGAACGCATGTGGAAGGAGCTGGGGCTGACGTTCGTCATGGTCACCCACGACTCCGTGCTGGCGGGGAAGGCGCCGCGGCTGGCGACGATCCAGAAGGGAACGATCACGGTCAAGGAGAACAACTGCTGAGAAACCGTGCCCGACGAGCCCGATCCGGCGCGTTTCTATAGCGAACTCGTGACACAAGCCCCTCTTGAGCGGGCTGATCGCCCCCCGGCATACTCCAAGGTCCGGGGGGATGCACGAGCGTGTGTGCGGGACCACCCCCGGCCGGGTGAACGGGGAATTCGCCCGGTACCTCAACTCCAGGGGGAGTTTTGCGCAGACAAGTGAAGAAAGCGGGCGCCGCCGCGGTCGCGACCGCGGCCGCCGTGGCTCTCGCCGCGGGACTGACCACCCCGGCATCGGCGAAGCCCGCCCAACCCGCTCACGGCAGCGCCAAGCTGACGTCCCAGCACCACATCACCCTGATCACCGGTGACCGGGTCACCGTGGACGCCAAGGGTCGTGTCGTCGGCATCGAGCCGGCGAAGGGACGCGAAGACATACCCGTACAGATCCGCAAGGCCGAAGGCCACACGCTCGTCATACCCGCCGACGCGGCCCGCCTGGTCGCCACCGGCAAGCTCGACCAGCGGCTGTTCGACATCACCGAGCTGAACAAGTCCGCCACCCGCAAGGCCCAGCAGAAGGGCCTGAAGGTCATCGTCGGCTACCAGGGCGCCGCCGGTGCCACGAAGGCCGACGTCCGGGACGCGGGCACGCTGCGCCGCACCCTGAAGTCCCTCAACGCGGACGCCGTGCAGACCCCGTACGCGGACACGCACGAGCTGTGGGACGCGGTCACCAACGGCGACCGCACCGCCGCCGGCATCGCGCACGTCTGGCTCGACGGGGTCCGCAAGGTCACCCTCGACAAGTCCGTCGCGCAGATCGGCGCCCCGAAGGCCTGGGCAGCCGGCTACGACGGCAAGGGCGTCACGATCGCCGTCCTGGACACCGGTGTCGACGCCGGCCACCCGGACCTGAAGGACCAGGTCGTCGCGTCGAAGAACTTCACCAAGGCGCCCGACGCCGGGGACAAGTTCGGCCACGGCACGCACGTCGCGTCCATCGCGGCCGGCACCGGCGCGAAGTCCGGCGGCAAGTACAAGGGTGTCGCGCCCGGCGCCGACATCCTCAACGGCAAGGTCCTCGACGACAACGGCTCCGGTGACGACTCCGGCATCCTCGCCGGCATGGAGTGGGCGACCGAGCAGGGCGCCGACGTCATCAACATGAGCCTCGGCGGCCCGGACTCCCCGGAGGTCGACCCGCTGGAGGCGGCGGTCGACAAGCTGTCCGCCGAGAAGGGCGTGCTGTTCGCCATCGCGGCGGGCAACTCCGGCCCCGAGTCGGTCGGTTCGCCCGGCACCGCGGACGCCGCGCTGACCGTCGGCGCCGTCGACGACAAGGACGAGCTGGCGGACTTCTCCAGCACCGGCCCGCGGCTCGGCGACGGCGCGATCAAGCCCGACGTCACCGCGCCCGGCGTGGACATCACCGCCGCCTCGGCCAAGGGCAGCGTCATCGCGCAGGAGGTCGGCGAGAAGCCGGCCGGCTACCTGACCATCTCCGGTACGTCGATGGCCACCCCGCACGTCGCGGGCGCCGCCGCCATCCTCAAGCAGCAGCACCCGGACTGGACCGGCGCCCAGATCAAGGCCGCGCTGACCGCCTCCACCAAGGGCGGCGCGTACACGCCGTTCGAGCAGGGCTCGGGCCGGATCCAGGTCGACAAGGCGATCAAGCAGACGGTCGTCGCCGAGCCGGTGTCGGTGAGCTTCGGCGTGCAGCAGTGGCCGCACACCGACGACAAGCCGGTCACCAAGCAGCTGACCTACCGCAACCTCGGCACGACGGACGTCACCCTGACCCTGTCGTCCAAGGCCACCAACCCCAAGGGCCAGGCCGCTCCGGCGGGCTTCTTCACCCTGGGCGCGACCAAGGTCACCGTCCCGGCGGGCGGCAAGGCCTCGGTCGACTTCACCGTCAACACCAAGCTGGGCGGCACCGTCGACGGCGCCTACTCGGCGTACGTGACGGCGACGGGCGGCGGCCAGACCGTGCGCACGGCGGCCGCGGTGCAGCGCGAGGTGGAGTCGTACGACCTCACCGTGCAGCACATCGACCGTGACGGCAACGCGGCGAAGAACTACGGCACCAGCCTCGCCGGCCTCACCGGCCTGAGCAAGGACAAGTGGTTCAACCTCTACGACGCCTCCGGCACCGTCAAGATCCGCGTCCCCAAGGGCAGCTACGTGCTCGACTCCGGTCTCTTCCAGGACCCGGAGGACTTCACCAAGGGCGCCGACTGGCTGGCCCAGCCGAAGCTGAACATCACCAAGAGCACCACGGTGACGGTCGACGCGCGCAAGGCCAAGCCGGTGGACATCACCGTGCCGGCCGCCGGCGCGAAGTCGGAGTTCGCCTCCCCCGACTACACGATCGACACCAGTGAGGGCTCGTACACGTTCGGCTGGTGGATGGACTCGTACGCCAACTTCCGCAGCGCCCACCTGGGCCCGCAGATCACCGACGGCTCGCTGAGCCAGCAGTGGGCCGGGCACTGGACCAAGGGCGCCAACGAGCAGTACGACACCGTGACCGGCGGCAAGGTCAAGCAGCTCGCCACCGGCTACACCAAGCACTACAAGGCCGCTGACCTGGCGAACGTCAAGGTCGCCATGGGTTCGGCGACCCCCGGCAAGAAGGGCGCGATCTCCGCTGTCGGCTGGCTGCCGGGCAGCTCCGTCGCCTCCTCCATCGCCATCCCGCAGAAGCTCCCGGGCACCCGCACGCTCCACCTGTCCGCGCAGGGCGGCGTGAAGTGGGACCTGGAGTTCGAGCAGCAGGGCGGGGTCGACGCCGACGGCTGGCCGATCTCCGAGGCGTACTACACGCTCGGCGAGAACGTCTCCTTCAAGGCCGGCAGGGACTACGCGAAGACGGTCAACAAGGCCGTGTTCGGCCCGACCCTGAACAGCGAGTTCGGCCTCTACCGGGACGGCAACGAGATCTACGGCTACCTGCCGCTGTTCGCCGACTCCCAGAAGAACCCGGGCTCGTCGCTGTTCACCTCGGTGAACACGACCCTGTACCGCAACGGCACCAAGGTCGGCACGCACGACGACCCGCTGTTCGGTGAGAAGTCCTTCAAGGTCCCGTCCGGCGACGCCGCGTACAAGCTGACCACCTCGGTCAAGCGGACCACCAAGGTCGCCGCCGCCTCCACCCGCATCGACGCGAGCTGGACCTTCCGCTCCAAGAAGCCCGCCGACCTGGCCAAGCTCCCGGCCTCCACCGCCCGCTTCAACGCGAGCGTGGGCGCGGACGGCAAGGTCACCGCCGGCCAGAAGGTCACCTTCCCGGTCACGGTGGAGGGCTCCGCCAAGGGCTCCAACCTCAAGTCGCTGCACGTCTACGCCTCGTACGACTACGGCAAGACCTGGAAGAAGCTCACGGTGAAGAACGGCAAGATCACCGTGAAGAACCCGGCGAAGGGGAAGGCCATCTCCTTCCACGCCAAGATCACGGACAAGAAGGGCAACAAGTCCACGATCTCGATCTACAACGCCTACTACGGCAAGTGATCGAACGGCAGTGAACCACTGAAGGCAGCACTACTGAAGGCCCCGGCGCCGTCGTCAGACCGACGGCGCCGGGGTCTTCGTCATGTGCACGCACCGGAGGCGGGACGGCCGCGCCGCGCCTGAGGCCGGACCGGTCGCGCCGCGCCTGGGTCAGACCGGCCGCGCCGCGCCTGAGGCCGGGCCGGTCGCGCCGCGCCAGGGTAGAACCGGCCGCGCCGCGCCGCGCCGGGGTCAGACCGGCCGCGCCGCGCCGGGGGAGGCCGTCGCGTCGGCGCCCCAGCTCGCCAGCAGGCGCAGGGCGTCCGCCGACGGGGAGCCCGGCTCGGCGTGATACGTGATCAGGGACTGCTCCGAGTCGTCGCCCAGACGGAACGTCTCGAACGACAGCGTCAGCTCGCCGACCAGCGGATGGCGCAGCAGTTTCACGCCGTACGTCTTCTCCTTGACGTCGTGCCGGGCCCACAGCCGCCGGAAGTCCTCGCTCTTCACGGACAGCTCCCCGACCAGCGCGGACAGCCGCGGATCGTCGGGGTGACAGCCGGCGTCCAGCCGCAGATGGCCGACCACGTCCGAGGCCTTCTGCTCCCAGTCCGCGAACAGATCGCGGTACTCGGGCCTGAGGAACACCAGCCGCGCCCAGTTGCGCTCCCGCTCCGGCAGCTCACCCCAGTCGCCGAAGACCGCCGCCGCCATCCGGTTCCACGCCAGCACGTCCGAGCGCCGTCCCACCACATACGCCGGGACGCCCTCCATCGAGTCCAGCAGCTGCCCCAGCGCCGCGCGCACCTGCTGAGGGCGCGCCGCCGGCCGCTTCTTGTGCTGCTTCGGCTTCGCCAGATGGATCAGATGGGAGTGCTCGGCGTCGTTCAGCCGCAGTGCGCGGGCGATCGAGTCCAGGACCTCCGCCGAGACATTGCGCCCGTTGCCCTGCTCGAGCCTGGTGTAGTACGCCACCGACACCCCGGCGAGCTGCGCCAGCTCCTCGCGCCGCAGCCCCGGGACCCTGCGGTGCCGCCCGTAGTCGGGCAGCCCCACGTCCTGCGGCTTCAGCCGGGCCCGCCGGGTGCGGAGGAACTCGCTCAGCTCCGCCCGCCGGTCCAGACCTGCGCCGGGCGTGTCGGCGGGTCCGGATACGGCGGCTTCGAGCTGTTCGTCCATACGTCCAGTATTCACGGTCGTACGTACACGATCCTGACCCTGCCAGTGGTACGCACGGCGAACGTACGCAACAGCGTGGTCTGGGTGATCCCCGCGCGGTCCGCGAGGCTGGTGGCGTGCCCGGAAGGAACCGGACGGCGATCCAGCGGTCCGGCGAGAAGGCAGCCGGGCACGAGCCACCCCACGAGGAGAGAACCCCGGCATGACCACTGTCGCCGCATACGCCGCCCCCTCCGCCAAGGCTCCGCTGGAGCGCACCACCATCGAGCGGCGGGAGGTCGGCGAGTTCGACGTCCTGATCGACATCAAGTTCGCCGGCATCTGTCACTCCGACATCCACCAGGCCCGCGAGGGCTGGGGCGAGGCCATCTTCCCGATGGTCCCCGGCCACGAGATCGCGGGTGTCGTCGCCGCAGTCGGCTCCGGCGTCACCAGGTTCGCCGTCGGCGACCGGGTGGGCGTCGGCTGCATGGTCGACTCCTGCCGTGAGTGCGAGAACTGCAAGGCCGGCCTGGAGCAGTACTGCACCGGCGGCGGCATGATCGGCACGTACAACGCCGTCGGCAAGGACGGCCGGCCCACCTACGGCGGCTACTCGCAGAAGATCGTCGTCGACGAGAACTACGTCGTGCGCATCCCCGACGGGCTCGCGCTGGACGAGGCCGCGCCCCTGCTGTGCGCCGGCATCACCCTGTACTCCCCGCTGAAGCGGTTCGGCGCCGGCCCCGGCAAGAAGGTCGCCATCGTCGGCCTCGGCGGCCTCGGCCACATGGGAGTCAAGATCGCCCACGCGCTCGGCGCGGAGGTGACCGTCCTGTCCCAGTCCCTGCGCAAGAAGGACGACGGGCTCAAGCTGGGCGCCGACCACTACCACGCCACCAGCGACCCGAAGACCTTCGAGGAGCTGGCCGGCACCTTCGACCTGATCGTCTCGACGGTCTCGGCCCCCCTCGACCTCGGCGCCTACCTCTCCCTGCTGAAGACCCAGGGCACCCTCGCCAACGTGGGCGCCCCGGAGGAGCCGGTCTCGCTGAACCTGTTCTCCGTCATCAACGGCGGCAAGTCCCTGGCCGGCTCCATGATCGGCGGCATCGCCGAGACCCAGGAGATGCTGGACTTCTGCGCGGAGCACGGCATCGGCGCGGAGATCGAACTGATCCGCGCGGACCAGATCAACGAGGCGTACGAGCGGGTGCTGGCGAGCGACGTGCGGTACCGGTTCGTGATCGACACCTCGACCATCTGACCGTCCGCCTCGACCATCTGACCGTCCGCCGCCATGCGGAAAGGCCGCCGACCTCACGGGTCGGCGGCCTTCGGCTTGCATCGGCGCGGCAGGACCTCGATCCGGTGCGCCCGGACCTCCCTCCGGTGCGGCCGGACCGCGGCGGTCAGCCCTCGGCCTTCGCCACCCCGATCGGGCAGGAGACGCCCGTCCCGCCGATGCCGCAGTAGCCCGCCGGGTTCTTGTCGAGGTACTGCTGGTGGTAGTCCTCGGCCGGGTAGAAGGGGCGGCCTTCGGCCGGGAGGATCTCCGTGGTGATCTCGCCGTAGCGGGAGTCCGAGAGGACCTTCTGGTAGGCCTCGCGGGAGGACTCGGCGGTGGCCGCCTGGGCGGGGGTGTGGGTGTAGATCGCCGAGCGGTACTGGGTGCCGACGTCGTTGCCCTGGCGGTAGCCCTGGGTCGGGTCGTGGGACTCCCAGAAGGTCTTCAGCAGGCGGTCGTAGGGGATGACGGCGGGGTCGTAGACCACGCGGACGACCTCGGTGTGGCCGGTCAGGCCCGAGCAGACCTCCTCGTAGGTGGGGTGCTCGGTGTAGCCGCCCTGGTAGCCGACCAGGGTCGTGTACACCCCCGCCGGGAGCTGCCAGAACTTGCGTTCGGCGCCCCAGAAGCAGCCGAGGCCGAAGTCGGCGATCTCCATGCCCTCGGGGTAGGGGCCGAGGAGCGGGGTGCCGAGGACCGTGTGGCGCTCGGGGACGGTGTAGGCCGGCTCCGGGCGGCCCGTCAGTGCCTGCTCGGGGGTGGGCAGGACGGGGGTGCGGCCGAACAGCATGGTGGGGCTCCTTCTTGCCGGACGACGTCGGGGCGGCACTCGGTGAACGTCCGGGCGCCGCCCCGCATTCCGGCCGGGTGCCGGCCGGGCTCAGTCCGCGGCGGCCACCACCAGCGCCGACGAGTCGCGGATCGTGCAGTAGTACGCCGTCATCCCGTCGCCGCGGTAACGCCACGGCAGCGCGTTGACGTAACCGTCCACCAGACGGAACTGCTCGACCGCCATCTCGTCGCGGTCCTGGAGGGACAGGTAGTACGCCAGCAGGTGGCGCAGTTCCGGCAGGCGCGGGTGGGCCGGGTCGGCCGCGGCGGCGTCCGCGAGGCCCGCGTCCACCCGGGCCACCATCTGCGGCGTACGGTCGCCCTCGGCGTCGTCGGAGTCGTCGTGCTCGAAGTGGGCGATCAGCGGCAGCACCGTCAGCAGGCTGCCCAGCGGTGCCTTCGCCGCGGCCTGCTCGGCGAACTCCATGGCCAGCTCCTCGGAGCCGCGCCACTTGGCGCACCAGTACTGCAGCGCCGAGAAGTGCGCCTCGTAGTGGTGGGGGGCGCGGGCGGTGATCTCCGCCCAGAGCCTGTCCATCTCCGCGTGCGGATAGCCGAGCCCGAGCGCCACCCAGATCTCCGCGATGAACGGCGTGGGGTCGGCGGGGTTCAGCGCCGCCGCCCGCGCGATGTCCTCGCGGGCGCCCGCGAGCGTCCGGTGGAAGCCCTCGAACTGCTCGCTCGTCGTGTACTCGGCCCGCTTTCCGCCGCGCAGCTTCCAGGCCAGGATCACCGTGCTGCGGGCGCGCACCACGGCCGCGTCCGGGTCCTCGGGCCGCGCGGCCTCCCAGGCGAGCAGCCAGTCGTCCTCCTCGGCCGCGAGGTCGCCGAGCAGGTACGCGGCCAGGGAACGGCGGTCCCAGTCGTGTCCCGCCTCGCGCATCAGACCGGCCGCCGCCTGCCAGTCGCCGCCGCGCACGGCCGCCAGCGCCGCCTCCCAGTTCGCGGGCAGCGGGCCCGCGTGCTCGGTGTTCTGCCGGGCGGCGGGCAGCAGGCCGAGCTTGCCGGCCGCCTCGGCGGCGGCCTCCTCGTCATGGCTCGGGGAGAAGAACTCCTTCAGGAACACCCAGGCCAGCCACCCGAAGAAGATCAACGTGGGGACGGCCAGGATCGCCAGGATCCACAGCACTACGGTCATCGGGAACTGTCCGTTTCTCGGTTCGCGGGGTCGGTCGGGGCGGAGGGCAGCAGGGCGCGCAGCGGGGCGGTGACCGGGTGGTCGGCGACCGCGGCGGCGACGGCGGGAGCGAGCAGGTCGCTCACGGCGGTGCCGGTCGCGGACGCCGGTCCGCCCGGCACGGGCAGCACCAGCGCGGTCGCGCCGCGCTCCCAGGAGAACTCCCAGCGCAGCCGGGCATGGGCGCTGAACTCGGCCAGTACCATGCGGTGCAGCGACTCGGCCAGCGCGGGCCGGACGAACTCCCGGAAGGCGCGGCCCTTCGCGGCCGCCGCCTCGTCGGACAGCGGCAGCCGCCGCGCCAGCTGCCACAGCCGGCCCTCGTCGATCAGGGCGAGCAGCGCGGGCAGGGTGGGGCGCGCCTTGGTGTAGAGGGCCAGCGCCCGGTGCAGCGGGGTGTTCAGGCCGGCGAGCTGGGCGGTCATCGAGCCGTCGAGCAGCTCCGGCCAGCCGGCCGTACGCCGCCACCGTCGTACGTCGTCCGGCAGGACCGCGTCCTCCAGGGCCGCCAGGGTCCGGTCGGGGTCGGACAGCAGGCCGAGGGCGGCGTCCCGGCCCTCGTCCGTGCGGTGGTCGGCGGGCAGCGCCTCGACGCGGTGGACGCGGTCGGCGATCGGCGGGTGGGAGTCGTACGGCGAGACCGGCTCGGTCGGCAGCTCGGTGCGCAGGCCGGCCAGTTCCAGCTGGCGGGCGCTCAGCATCCGGCCGAAGCCGCCGAACACCTCCCCGCGCGGCGGCAGCAGCGCGGCGTCCTCGCCGAGGGTGAGGTAGTGGTGCGTGTAGAAGCCGAACGCGGCGTCCAGGACCGGGATCTCGCGCAGCGCGGAGGCGGTCGCGTCCCGGCCGGCGATCCGGGCGGCCGCGGCGTCGGCGGCGTACTCCTGGCGGCGGGCGCCGGCCAGCGTGGCGCGGAGGTACAGCCTGGCGTACGCGGTGTAGAGCCGGGCCATCGCGCGGTACGTCAGGCCCGCGTGCCGGGTGTCGACCTCGCCGGTCTTCTTCCCCTTGGCGGCGGCCCTGGCGTTCTTCTTCTCCTGCCGGGCCCGTTCGCGGGCGGCGCTCTTCCCGGCGCGCTCCTCGAAGTGGCCGATGGTGCGCAGGATCTGGGCGCGGCCGCGCACGGTGAGTGCGGCGAGGCGGGTGTCGGCGTGGGAGTAGTGGCCCAGCTCGTGGGCGAGGACCGAGCGGAGCTGCGCCTCGGTGAGGCCCTGGAGGAGGGGCACGCCGAGGTGGAGGCGGCGCGGGCCGGGCAGCAGGCCGAGCAGCCGGGCGTCCTCGGTGACGGCCGCGTTGACCTCGGCGGTCAGCACGATGCGGGCGGGCGCGCGGGTGCCGATGCGGTCGGCCAGCTCGCGCACGGTGCGCCACAGCGCGGGTTCGTCGGCCTCCGTGACGGCGAGTCCGGGGGCCTCCTCCGCCTTCGGGGTGCGCAGCATGAACAGGCCGCGGACCAGCGGGATCGCCAGCAGCACGGAGACGAGGTACAGCTTGACCGCGACGCCCGAGGGGGCGTGCAGATACAGCAGGTAGTCGAGGCCGGCGAGGGCCGCCAGCAGCAGGACGCCGAGCAGGTGGAAGCCGGCGAGCAGCAGGAGAGCGCGCAGCGCGCGCAAGGTCGCGCCCATCGGGCAGGGTCCCCCCACGGGATGTGCGGTTGACGGTAGCGGGGTGCCGCGACAGCGTGCCGCGGGTGCGCGACGCGGGTGCCGCGGAGCGCGGCGACACGGGTCTGCGCCTGATCGCGGCCGGCCGGTGTGAGGTGGGCTCAGCGCCCGTCGTGATCAGTGGTTGTGGGGGGAAGCGGAGTATCGCCTACCGGCGGGTTGACGTGCAAGACGTGTCCATGGCAGGCCGCTGCTGCCGGGCTGCCGGGCTGCCGGGCTGCCGGGCTGCCGGGCTGCCGGGCTGCCGGGCTGCCGGGCTGCCGGGGTGCCGGGGTGCCGGGGTGCCGGGGTGCCGGGGTGCCGGGCCGCCGGGCTGCCGGGGTGCCGGACCCGGCCATGGAGCCGCGCGCGGGGCGCCGGCCGGGCTGCCCGTCACGGAGCTGCACCGGCCGGGCCGCCGGGCTGCCGGCTACCGGTCACGGAGTCGCGCGCGCAGCGCCGGCCGGGCTGCCGGGGAGCCGGGCGGCGGGGCTGCCCTCAGTGCAGCAGCGTCGCCGGGCTGCCGCCGTTCGCCTCGTAGCCCGCCACCGCGAGGGCGCGGTAGACCGCGAACTCCGCCGCCGGGTCGGGGGAGAGGGTCCACGGCAGGGCGCCGACGTGGCCGTCGACGTGGACGAGCTGGCTCATGGCCTCCGCCCAGCGCTCGCCGCGCACCAGGAAGAAGACCAGCAGGTGGCGCACGTGCGCCAGCATGGGGTCGTCGGCGCGGGCCGAGTGGACCGCGTGCAGCGCGCCGTGGATCGCCTTGGTGACGACCTCGCTCTGGTAGAAACCGCTGACCAGGTTCACCTCGGGCAGATGCTCGAACACCGCGAACAGCGGGAGCGCCGCCAGCAGCGAGCCCTGCGGGGCGCGGGCCGCGGCGGCCTCCGCGAACGAGGCGGCCAGCTCACGCGAGCCGTGCCACTTCTCGCACCAGTAGTGCAGGGCCGCCAGGTGCGCGCCCATGTGGTGCGGCGCCCGGTCGAGGATCTTCAGCCAGAGCTGCTCGAACTCCTCGCGGGAATACGACAGGCCGCGGGCCACCGACAGCTCCACGATGTACGGCACCGGGTCGCCGGGGGCGAGCAGCGCCGCCTCGCCGCACGCCGCCTTCGCCTCCTCCATGATGATCCGGAACTCGTCCGTGCCCGGCGTCGCCGTCCGCCACGCCTGCTGCACCAGGAACTCGGCGTGCACCGCCGCGCCGCCCGCGTCCTTGGGCTGCTCGGCCCGCCACACCCGCAGCCACTGCCCGCCGGGCGTCTCGCCGGCGTTCCCCGGCCGCTGCTGGAGCTCCAGGGACGCGGCGCCCGCGAACGCCTGCACCCGCTGCCAGCGCAGCTCGCCCTGCGCCTCGGTGCCCGCCAGCAGCTGGGCCGCCGCGCGGTAGTCCTGGGTGCGCTGGACCAGGTCCAGGACGTCCAGCAGGTCCGGGTCCGGGCCCGGCATCCGGACGTCCAGCTGCTCCTGGCGCACGAAGCCGTAGTTCGCCGGGTCCGCCGCGTCCGGGTGGCCCGGCGCCACCTGCTCGATCATGCCGCGCCGGCGCCTGAGGAAGGGAAGCAGCACGAAGCCCAGCATGAGCAGTGCCATCAGGACCCAGAGAATCTCCATACCCCCAGCGTTCCAGACGCCTGTGACAATTGGCCAACCCGGTGCGGGGCCCGTGGACGCCCCGGCCGTCCGCCGCTTTCCCCGTGCGCGCACTACGCTCGGTCCCCATGAGCGACAGGCACATCAGTCAGCACTTCGAGACGCTCGCGATTCACGCGGGCAACACCGCCGACCCCCTGACCGGCGCGGTCGTCCCGCCGATCTACCAGGTCTCGACCTACAAGCAGGACGGCGTCGGCGGTCTGCGCGGCGGCTACGAGTACAGCCGCAGCGCCAACCCCACCAGGACCGCGCTGGAGGAGAACCTCGCCGCCCTGGAGGGCGGCCGCCGCGGCCTCGCGTTCGCGTCCGGGCTGGCGGCCGAGGACTGCCTGCTGCGTACGCTGCTCAGCCCCGGCGACCACGTCGTCATCCCGAACGACGCGTACGGCGGTACCTTCCGGCTGTTCGCCAAGGTCGTCGCGCGCTGGGGCGTGGAGTGGTCGGTCGCCGACACCGGCGACGCGGCCGCCGTACGGGCCGCGATCACCCCGAAGACCAAGGCCGTGTGGGTCGAGACGCCCTCCAACCCGCTGCTCGGCATCACCGACATCGCCGCCGTCGCCCAGGTCGCCCGGGACGCGGGCGCGAAGCTCGTCGTCGACAACACCTTCGCCACGCCGTACCTCCAGCAGCCGCTGGCGCTCGGCGCGGACGTCGTCGTGCACTCGCTGACCAAGTACATGGGCGGCCACTCGGACGTGGTCGGCGGCGCGCTGGTCACCGCCGACGAGACGCTGGGCGAGGAGCTGGCGTACCACCAGAACGCGATGGGCGCGGTCGCCGGGCCCTTCGACTCCTGGCTGGTGCTGCGCGGCACCAAGACCCTGTCGGTGCGCATGGACCGGCACAGCGAGAACGCCACGAAGATCGCCGACATGCTGACCCGGCACCCGCGCGTGACCAGCGTCCTCTACCCGGGCCTGCCGGACCACCCCGGTCACGAGGTCGCCGCCAAGCAGATGCGGGCGTTCGGCGGCATGGTCTCCTTCCGGGTCGAGGGCGGCGAGGAGGCGGCCGTGCAGGTCTGCAACCGCGCGAAGATCTTCACCCTGGGCGAGTCCCTGGGCGGCGTCGAGTCGCTGATCGAGCACCCCGGGCGGATGACGCACGCCTCCGCCGCGGGCTCCCCGCTGGAGGTCCCGGGGGACCTGGTGCGCCTGTCCGTCGGCATCGAGAACGTCGACGACCTGCTGGAGGACCTCCAGCAGGCGCTCGGCTGAGCCGGCCGGCACACCGGCGCGCAGCCCGGTGCGTTCACCAGCCCGTGAGCGGTGGGGTCGTCCGCGACGGCGGCTCCACCCACGGGCGGGCGGTCAGCGCCCACACGGTGAACGCCACGGCCGCCGCGAGCAGCAGCAGCCACCCGACGCGGCGGGCGAGGACCCTGCGGCGCAGCATGCGGGCGCCCCGGCGCAGCGCCTGCGCGCAGAGGTCCGGCGGCACGGGCGGCGCCGCCCGCTCCATGATCCGCCGTACGGCGGCCTCCCGTTCGAGCCGGTTCACCGCGGCCGCCTCATGACGGCACCGCCTTCGCCACCGCAGGCGCGGGCCTGCGGGGCGGGTGCAGCACGGTCGCCGTGGCCCGGTCGCAGACGGCGCGGACGCGGTCGGGTGGCAGGCCGAGCAGCGCGGCGGTCTGCTCCTCTCCGACCCCTTCGTACAGCCTGAGCACCAGGATCAGGCGCTCCTGCGGGGCGAGCACGGCGAGCGGCGCGGTGTCCGGGCCGGGCCGGAACCGGGCGAGGGCGCCGCCGTGGTGATGCCATGCCTCGCGGGCGAAGCGGGTGGCCAGATACTGCCGGGCCCGGTCGTACGGGTCCTCCCCGCGCAGCCGGTCCCAGTACGCGTACGTGTGCGCGAGGGCCAGGGTGAGCAGGCGCCGCGCGCGCGGGTTGGCGTCCGGTGTCTCCGCCGTGAGCAGCGTCGCGGTGTGCAGCAGCCGCCCCGCCGCGCCCGCGACGAACGCCTCGAACTCCGGGCCCCGGCGATCGCCTCGGCACACCTGCCGTCGTCGCACCACGCCTCCCCCCTGAGGGCGACCAAGGACGCGGATCCGGGGACCCGGTCTCATATGAGGCCAGGCGAAGCGTTTCGGTCAAGAGCCGTGCAGGGGGCAACCCCGAGCCGGGCCGCACCGGACGACGGCGGTCCGGGTCGGGACGGCAGCGGTGCCGGTCAGGGCGGTGGCGGTGCCGGTCAGGGCGGTGGCGGTGGCGGTCCGGGGCAGACCGGCGGTGAGTCGGGCTCGACGACGGCGGTCGCGGTCAGGGCGGCGGCGGTCCGGGGCAGACCGGCGCCGATCCGGGCTCGACGACGGCGGTCCGGGGCAGACCGGCGCCGATCCGGGCTCGACCACGGCGGTCCCGGTCAGGACGTGGGCGGTCCCGGTCAGGACGTGGGCGGTCCCGGTCAGGACGGAGAGGCCGGCTCCGCCACCGGTGCGCCCGCCGCGGCCATCCGGGCGGACAGCGCCACGTTGAAGCGGGTGAGCAGCGTGCAGAACGCCTCGCGCTCCTCCGGGGCCCAGTCCTGGGTCAGCTCGGCCATCAACTGGCGCCGCGACGAGCGCACTTCCTCCAGCCGGGACAGCCCGCGCGGGGACAGCTGGAGCACCACGGCCCGCCCGTCCTCGGGGTGCGAGGTCCGCTTGACCAGACCGGAGTCGACCAGCGGCGCGACCTGCCGGGTGACCGTCGAGGAGTCGATGCCCATGCTGGAGGCGAGCGCCTTGACGCCCATGGGGCCCTCCTTGTCGAGCCGGTTGAGCAGCAGGTACGCGGCGCGGTCCATGGAGTTGCGCACCTGCCCGACACCGCCGAGCCGGGTCTGTTCGGCGCGGCGGGCGAACACCGCCACCTCGTGCTGGAGGGCGTCGAGAAGACCGGTGTCACCGACGGTCGTCATGTCCATCGACATTTCAGGTGTTGTGGGCATGGCCGGGGGCTCACTTCATGAAGGGGTGCTGGGTTGGGGGACAGGGTACGCGGCCCGGAGGCGGGTCGTACCGGCGCTGCGCAAACCGGTCTCGGAGGTTGGTCACAACCGCGCTTCCCGCCCGTGAACTGCGATGCTGGTGTCATGAGCTACCGCACCGCTGACTCCTTTCGCACCGTCACGCTCGACGATGTGCGCGGGGCGCAGAAGATGCTCACGGGGGTCGCGCGGGTGACCGCGATGGAGGGCAGCCGGCACCTGAGCGGTCTCGTCGGCTCGCCCGTGCACCTCAAGTGCGAGAACCTCCAGCGGACGGGATCGTTCAAGCTGCGCGGCGCCTACGTGCGGATCGCCGGGCTGCTGCCCGAGGAGCGGGCCGCCGGAGTGGTCGCCGCGAGCGCCGGCAACCACGCGCAGGGCGTGGCCCTGGCGTCGTCCCTGCTCGGGGTGCGCGCGACGGTGTTCATGCCGAGAGGCGCCCCGCTGCCGAAGATCAGCGCCACGCGGGACTACGGCGCCGAGGTGCGCCTGCACGGTCACGTCGTCGACGAGACGCTGGCCGCCGCGCAGGAGTACGCCGACGACACCGGCGCGGTCTTCATCCACCCCTTCGACCACCCCGATGTCATCGCGGGCCAGGGCACCGTCGGCCTGGAGATCCTTGAGCAGTGCCCGGAGGTGCGCACGATCGTCGTGGGGATCGGCGGCGGCGGGCTCGCCGCGGGCGTCGCGGTCGCGGTGAAGGCGCTGCGGCCGGACGTGCGGATCGTCGGTGTGCAAGCGGCGGGGGCTGCGGCGTATCCGCCCTCGCTGGCGGCGGGCCGCCCGGTGTCGGTCGGGAACCCGGCGACGATGGCCGACGGCATCAGGGTCGGCCGCCCCGGCGACGTGCCGTTCGGGATCGTCGGCGCGCTCGTCGACGAGGTGCGCACGGTCACCGAGGACGAGCTGTCCACCGCGCTGCTGCTGTGCCTGGAGCGGGCCAAGCTGGTCGTGGAGCCGGCCGGGGCGAGCCCGGTCGCGGCGCTGCTGAGCGCCCCCGACGCGTTCGAGGGGCCGGTGGTGGCGGTGCTGTCGGGCGGCAACGTCGACCCGGTGCTGATGCAGCGCGTCCTGCGGCACGGCATGGCCGCGCAGGGCCGCTACCTGGCCGTACGGCTGCGGCTGACCGACCGGCCGGGCGCCCTCGCGACGCTGCTGGCGGTGCTGTCGGCGGTCGACGCGAACGTCCTGGACGTGAGCCACGTGCGGACCGATCCGCGCCTCGGCCTGACCGAGGCGGAGGTCGAGCTGCACCTGGAGACCATGGGCCCGACGCACTGCGCCGAGGTCGGCGAGGCGCTGCGCACGGCGGGCTACACGGTCATCGGGTGAGGCGCGCCGGGCCGCGGGCGTACGACGACGCCCCCGGCGTCACAGGACACCGGGGGCGCGCGGCAGTGGCGGCGGCTGGGGTCAGCCGCTGTACGGCTCGGCCTTCAGGATCCGCACCGAGGCCTTCTTGCCGTTGGGCAGCTCGTACTCCGCGTCCTCGCCGACCTTCTTGCCGTTGACGCCGGTGCCCAGCGGGGACTGCGGCGAGTACGTCTCGATGGTCTCGCTCGCGTACTCCCGGGAGGCGAGCAGGAACGTCAGCGTGTCGTCCTCGTCGCCGTCGAAGGCGATCGTGACGACCATGCCGGGCGCGACGACGCCCTCGGTCGCCGGAGGCTCACCCACCTTGGCGTTCTCGAGGAGCTGGGTCAGCTGGCGCACGCGGAGCTCCTGCTTGCCCTGCTCCTCCTTGGCCGCGTGGTACCCGCCGTTCTCCCGCAGGTCGCCCTCCTCACGCGCCGCGGCGATCTTGGCCGCGATCTCGGTGCGCGCGGGACCAGACAGGTATTCAAGCTCTTCCTTGAGCTTGTCATACGCCTCCTGGGTCAGCCAGGTGACGTTCTCGCTGGTCTGGGTCACAGGTGCTCCTCGTCGGTACTGGGAATACAAAGCATCGCCCTACCCAGAAGCATGTTCCTTCAGGAGTGGGCGAAACCACGAGCCTAACAATTCAGGGACGGAACGGGGAGGACATAAGTCACTAAAACCACGTCAACGCAGGTCAGCCGGTCGATATTCCGGGTGGTGCGTCGGGCGGCGCGCGGTGGTGCGCTCAGTCCGCGTGGCAGCCCAGCAGCTCGGCCGTGGTCCCGGGCGCGGTGGTGCGCAGCGTGACGACCTCGGTGAGGCGGGTGGCGTCGCCGGCGAAGCGGAAGTCGGCCCGGCCGACCTCGGCGCCGTTCTCCGCCTGGGACCGGACCGTGCAGTAGCCGGACGCGCCGGCGTCCTTCTCGATGTGCAGTTCGACCTTCACCGCATCGTCCTGGAGATCGAAACTGATCACTTCTGCGCTGATCTTGTTCTGGCCGACGTAGTGGTACGCGAAGTACCCGACCAGGACGACGAGCAGCGCTCCCAGGACCCCGCCGACGGTCTTGAGCGTGCGGTCCGTGCGCTCGTCCGAGGAGCGGCCGTAGCGGCCCTCGCGCAGTGGCGTACGCACCGTACTCATGATCATCCTCTCGGCCGGGCGGGACACCCTGTTCCGAAACGGGCCATCCGGGCCTTACCCCGGAATTATTCACCCTCCGGTTCGGTCACTATAGAAGCCGCCGTTCGCTCCCGGTCCACCGGGCGCCGACACAACGACCGAGGAAGAGCCTTGACTGACCAGCTGCGACTCATGGCCGTGCACGCACACCCCGACGACGAGTCGAGCAAGGGGGCGGCCACCATGGCGAAGTACGTGTCCGAGGGGGTGGACGTGCTCGTGGTGACCTGCACGGGCGGGGAACGCGGCTCCATCCTCAACCCCAAGCTCCAGGGCGACACCTACATCGAGGAGAACATCCACGAGGTCCGCCGCAAAGAGATGGACGAGGCCCGGGAGATCCTCGGCGTCAAGCAGGAGTGGCTCGGCTTCGTCGACTCCGGCCTGCCCGAGGGCGACCCGCTGCCGCCGCTGCCGGAGGGCTGCTTCGCCCTGGAGGACGTCGACCACGCGGCCGGCGAGCTGGTGCGGAAGATCCGCTCCTTCCGCCCCCAGGTGATCACCACCTACGACGAGAACGGCGGCTACCCGCACCCCGACCACATCATGACCCACAAGATCACGATGGTGGCCTTCGAGGGCGCGGCCGACACCGAGAAGTACCCCGAGGCCGAGTACGGCCCGGCCTACCAGCCGCTGAAGGTGTACTACAACCAGGGCTTCAACCGCCCCCGCACCGAGGCCCTGCACCAGGCCATGCTGGACCGCGGCCTGGAGTCCCCCTACGGGGACTGGCTCAAGCGCTGGGACGAGTCCGGCTTCAAGGACCGCACCCTCACCACCCACGTGCCCTGCGCCGAGTTCTTCGAGATCCGCGACAAGGCCCTGCTCGCCCACCGCACCCAGATCGACCCCGACGGCGGCTGGTTCCGCGTCCCGCTGGAGCTCCAGAAGGAGGTCTGGCCCACCGAGGAGTACGAGCTGGCGAAGTCCCTCGTCGATACCTCCCTCCCCGAGGACGACCTCTTCGCGGGCATCCGGGACAATGCCTGACATGACCCCAAGCACAAGCCTGGCCGTGACGCACTTCGTGACCATCGCCAAGGAGTTCGACAAGGACAAGGTCACCCCCGGTGTCCTCGGCTTCATCGTCTTCGCGGTGATGGGCCTGGCCGTCTGGGCCCTGATGAAGTCCATGAACAAGCACATGGGCAAGGTCGACTTCGAGGTGGCCCCGGCGGACGGCGCCGACGCGAAGTCGGCGACCGTAGGAGCCAAGGCCGACGAGGCGTAGAGAGCCCTGACGTTCCGCACGCGTCGGGGGGCGTCTCGGTTCTCGCCCGGCTTTCCGTCAGGCAAGCCGGGCAGCCTGGCCGTCAGTGATTCCTTGCGTGGGGCTTGCTCCCAGGCAGGCCCGCTCTCTTTGCCCGCTGTTGCGTTGGTGTGTTCTGTGTTGTTGCAGTTACTCTCCGTCGACCATTGCGTCCCGTTCAACGCTCCCCAGGGTGGCTGGCCGAGCCGGCCTGGGAGCTGATATGCCGGCAGCGTCACGCACATGCCACTGTCGTGTGAATACCACCGCGTCCAGGGCCAGCTCATGGACGCAGTGGAGAAGACCGACGGGACATTGCAGGAAGTGGTTGAGTTCTTGCAATACGAAGCCAAGGTTCCGCTCGCCCGCCTGGTTCCGTACAACATCCAGATCATGCTGCTCGCTGTCTTCTTCCACTTCTCAGGGGAAGTAGGCCAGGAGCAACGGAACAAGCTGCGCGACTGGTTCTGGATCACCTCACTCGCTGGTACCTTCGCAGGGGCCAACACCACGCAGGTGCGAAAGTTCATCGAAGAGATGAAGGCCTTCGCTGAAGGAAAGGGCGAACTCAGCTATTCGGATGAGCGAGCTCGCGCCTTCCCCGAGCGTTTCGACCTGCGTAGTGCGCGGGTGCGTGCCTATCTCCTCTGGGATTTGCAAACTTTCCCCCATCGGATGAACTCTGATGGCAGTCGCATCAATGTGGTAGATCAGCTGGCGACAGCGCATCGAGAGACCTACCGGCATATCATTACGCAGAGCAAGGTCCCGGGGGCTTCCAGCCCGGCTAACCGCATTGTTATGGCGACGCCGCCGGGAGTGTCGATTCGACAGGCGCTCATCAAACTCGCAGAGGAGGGAAGGACCGACATCCTTGACTCCCACGGAGTGAGTCTCGCTTCAGTCGAACATCTCAAGGCTGACGACTACGCTGAGTTCATCACCGTGCGTCAGCATGAGGTCGCGGCTCGAGAGAAGGACTTCATCGTCAGTTTGGGCATTCTTCCTTCCGAGCGCGCGTTCGGCGAGGCTGACATCGATACGGAATGACCGGCAGCATTGAGTGGCTGCTGGTTCGGGCGGGTCCGGGACGGACTGCGGTGATCAGTCTGGCATGTCCGCGCCAAAGGCGGACGCCAGAAGCCATGCGCCCCGATGCATGAAAACAACCAGTCAGACTCCGGATGTCGGCGTTTCGTCACTGGCATTGTGCGAGTCAGCACGGAAACGCCGTGCCGTGCGCCGGGGAATGGGTACTGGGGCAGGATGGGAACCATGCCGAACCGACTCGCCCACGAGACGTCCCCCTACCTGCTCCAGCACGCGGACAACCCCGTCGACTGGTGGCCCTGGTCCGAGGAGGCGTTCGCGGAGGCGCGGCGCCGGGACGTGCCCGTGCTGCTGAGCGTCGGCTACGCGAGCTGCCACTGGTGCCACGTCATGGCGCACGAGTCCTTCGAGGACGAGACCACCGCCGCGTACCTCAACGAGCACTTCGTCAGCGTCAAGGTCGACCGCGAGGAACGCCCCGACGTGGACGCCGTCTACATGGAGGCCGTGCAGGCGGCCACCGGGCACGGCGGGTGGCCGATGACGGTGTTCCTGACCCCGGACGCGGAGCCGTTCTACTTCGGCACGTACTTCCCGCCCGCGCCGCGCCACGGGATGCCCTCCTTCCGGCAGGTGCTGGAGGGCGTGCGGCAGGCGTGGGACGACCGGCGCGAGGAGGTCGCCGACGTCGCGGGGAAGATCGTCCGCGATCTCGCCGGGCGGGAGATCGACTACGGCGCCGGCAAGCAGGTGCCCGGCGAGCAGGAGCTGGCGCAGGCGCTGCTGGGGCTGACCCGGGAGTACGACCCGCAGCGCGGCGGGTTCGGCGGCGCGCCCAAGTTCCCGCCGTCCATGGTGATCGAGTTCCTGCTGCGCCACCACGCGCGCACCGGCTCCGAGGGCGCCCTGCAGATGGCGCGGGACACCTGCGAGCGGATGGCGCGGGGCGGGATCTACGACCAGCTCGGGGGCGGCTTCGCCCGCTACTCCGTCGACCGGGACTGGGTCGTGCCGCACTTCGAGAAGATGCTGTACGACAACGCGCTGCTCTGCCGGGTCTACGCCCACCTGTGGCGGGCCACCGGTTCCGAGCTCGCCCGCCGCGTCGCCCTGGAGACCGCCGACTTCATGGTGCGCGAGCTGCGCACCGCCGAGGGCGGGTTCGCCTCCGCGCTCGACGCCGACAGCGACGACGGAACCGGGCGGCACGTCGAGGGCGCGTACTACGTGTGGACGCCGGACCAGCTGCGCGCCGTCCTCGGCGACGACGACGCCCGGCTCGCCGCCCAGTACTTCGGCGTCACCGAGGAGGGCACCTTCGAACACGGCTCCTCGGTGCTGCAACTGCCGCAGCAGGAGGGCGTCTTCGACGCCGCGCGGATCGACGGCGTACGGCAGCGGCTGCTGCGGGCCCGCGGCGAGCGGCCCGCGCCCGGCCGGGACGACAAGATCGTCGCCGCCTGGAACGGCCTGGCCATCGCCGCGCTCGCCGAGACCGGCGCCTTCTTCGACCGCCCCGACCTCGTCGACGCCGCCCTCGCCGCCGCCGACCTGCTGGTGAGGGTGCACCTCGACGACCGCGCCCACCTCTCCCGGACCAGCAAGGACGGGCGGGCCGGCGCCAACGCGGGCGTGCTGGAGGACTACGCGGACGTCGCCGAGGGGTTCCTCGCGCTGGCCTCCGTCACCGGCGAGGGCGTATGGCTGGACTTCGCCGGACTGCTGCTCGACCACGTGCTCACCCGGTTCGCCGACGAGAAGACCGGCGCGCTGTTCGACACCGCCGCCGACGCCGAACGGCTCATCCGCCGGCCGCAGGACCCGACCGACAACGCCACCCCGTCCGGCTGGACCGCCGCCGCGGGCGCGCTGCTGAGCTACGCCGCCCACACCGGCTCCGCGCCGCACCGCACCGCCGCCGAGCGGGCGCTCGGCGTGGTGAAGGTGCTGGGACCGCGCGTGCCGCGGTTCATCGGCTGGGGCCTCGCGGTGGCGGAGGCGCTGCTGGACGGGCCGCGCGAGGTGGCGGTCGTGGGGCGCGCGGCGGACGACACCGGCGCGCGGGAGCTGCACCGCACCGCGCTGCTCGCCACCGCGCCGGGTGCGGTCGTGGCGTACGGCCCGGCGGGCGGCGAGGAGTTCCCGCTGCTCGCGGACCGGCCACTGGTCGGCGGTGAACCGGCCGCGTACGTCTGCCGCAACTTCACCTGTGACGCTCCGACGACCGACCCGCAGCGGCTGCGCGCGGCGCTCTCGGGGCACTGAGCGGGGCCGAGGCGGGCGCCGAGCCGGCGCCGAACGGGCGCCGAGCAGGCGCCGAACGGGGTGCCGAACGGGCACCGAGGCGGGCGCCGAGCGCTGGGCTTTCGGCCTGGAAAGCGCTGTCTGAAATGATCGGAACTGAGCAGGTGTTCGGTTAGATCCCGCTAGGCACCCCACCGGCCGGAAACACGCTTTTTATCGGAACAGCTCCCACGCTTCACGGTTCCCCCCTAGTCTCTGCACATGCCGTGACCCCGGCCGCTGCCGGCCGTCACGGCATGGGGGTTTTGGGGATCTGGGGGGATCTGTTTGCTGACGTCTGTCTTCATCGCTGCCGTTTCGCTCGCCCTGTTCTGGATGGCGGCCTTCACCCTGTGGTGGCAGATGCACGCGTGGCGCACGCCCGAAGTGCTGGCCTCCACCCGGTTCAGCCGGCCCGAAGGGGCCGAGCAGCTGTCCTTCTCGCTGCTGCTGCCCGCGCGCCACGAGCAGGCCGTGCTCGACCACACCATCCAGCGCCTGCTGGAGTCCACACACACCGACTTCGAGATCATCGTGATCGTCGGCCACGACGACCCGGAGACCACCGAGGTCGCCGAGCGCGCCGCCGCGCGCGACCCGCGGGTGCGGGTCGTCGTCGACACCCACGAGAAGAAGAACAAACCGAAGGCCATGAACACGGCGCTGCCGCACTGCCGCGGCGACGTCGTCGGGGTCTTCGACGCCGAGGACCAGGTCCATCCGGAGCTGCTGGCCCACGTCGACCACGCCTTCCGCGCCACCGGCGCCGACGTCGTCCAGGGCGGCGTCCAGCTGATCAACTTCCACTCCAGCTGGTACAGCCTGCGCAACTGCCTGGAGTACTTCTTCTGGTTCCGCTCCCGGCTGCACCTGCACGCCCAGAAGGGGTTCATCCCGCTCGGCGGCAACACCGTCTTCGTCCGCACCCACGTGCTGCGCGAAGCCGACGGCTGGGACCCGAACTGCCTCGCCGAGGACTGCGACCTGGGCGTACGGCTGTCCAGCGTCGGCAAGAAGGTCGTCGTCGCCTACGACTCCGAGATGGTCACCCGCGAGGAGACACCCGGCTCGCTGATGAGCCTGCTGAAGCAGCGCACCCGCTGGAACCAGGGGTTCCTCCAGGTCTACCGCAAGCGCGACTGGAAACAGCTGCCCACCTTCGGACAGCGCCTCCTGGCCCGCTACACCCTCATGACGCCGTATCTGCAGGCCGTCTCCGGGGTGGTCATCCCGCTCAACGTCGGGATCGCGCTCTTCCTCGACGTGCCCGTCGGCGTCGCCTTCATCACCTTCCTGCCGGCCGTCACCGCCCTGGTGACCTTCGTCTTCGAGCTGGTGGGACTCCACGACTTCGGCAAGCAGTACGGGCTGCGCGTGCGGTTCGTCCACTATCTGAAGCTCATCGTGGGCGGCCCCTTCTACCAGGTGCTCCTCGCCGGGGCCGCCGTCCGCGCCGTCTGGCGCGAGCAGCGCGGCCAGAGCGACTGGGAGCTGACCAGCCATGTCGGCGCTCATCTCGCGCACGCGAACCGAGAGGACGTTCCTGCGTGACCTCCACCCTTCCCGCGGCGACCGGAATCAAGGTCCCCGCGCAGCGGACCGCTGCGCCCATGACCCGTTCGAGCGGCCGAACACAGCCTCCGCAGCGACTGCGCTCCTCCCGCCCCGACCTGGTCCTGTGCGGTGTCCTCCTCGTGGCGATCCTCGTCGTCCAGGGCTGGAACATCGCCGACTACCCCACCCTCAGCGACGACGAGGGCACCTACCTCGCCCAGGCCTGGGCCGTCCAGGAGGGCCGCGGCCTCGCCCACTACACCTACTGGTACGACCATCCGCCGCTCGGCTGGATCCAGCTCGCCGTCCTGACCTGGATACCCGCGCTGATCAGCCCGGACTCGATGACCGTCGGGACCATGCGCGCCGCGATGCTGCTGATCTCCGCGGTCAGCGCGGTCCTCGTCTACGTCCTCGGCCGCCGCCTCGCCCTGCCCCGCTGGGCCGCGGCGCTCGGCATGGCGCTGTTCGGGCTCTCCCCGCTGTCGGTCGTCCTCCAGCGCGAGATCTTCCTCGACAACCTCGCCGTGATGTGGACGCTGCTCGCGTTCACCCTCGCCGCCTCCCCGAGCCGCCACCTCTGGCACCACTTCGGCGCGGGCATCGCCGCCGCGACGGCCGTGCTCACCAAGGAGACGATGCTCGTCGTCCTGCCCGCCCTGCTGCTCACCATGTGGCGGCACAGCCACCGCGACACCCGCAAGTTCGCGGTCACCGGCGCGATCACCGCCTGCGCCCTGATCGGCCTGTCGTACCCGCTGTTCGCCCTGCTCAAGGGCGAGCTGCTGCCGGGCGCGGGCCATGTGTCGCTGTGGGACGGCATCGTCTACCAGATGAGCCGCCCCGGCTCCGGCTTCATCCTCACCGAGGGCACCGGCTCCCACGGCGTCCTCCGGTCGTGGCTCTACTACGACCGCGTGCTGCCCCTCGGCGGCCTCGCCGGCGCCCTGCTGCTCCTGCTGACCTGGCGCTGGTCGGTCACCGCCCGCGCGCTCGCCGGACCCGCGCTGACCGTCGCGATCCTCGCCCTGGTCGCGCTGCGCCCGAACGGCTACCTGCCCGCGATGTACATCATCCAGGCGCTGCCGTTCCTCGCCCTGGTCCTCGCGGGCGGCACCGCCAGCGTCGCCCACGCCGTGCTGCACAAGCGTGGCGGCGCCGGCCGCCGGCCGTCGCGCGCCCGGTACGCGCTCGCCGCCGTCCTCGCCCTCGCCGCGAGCGCCTACGTGCTGCCGCGCTGGTACGACGGCGCCCGTACCGCCGTGACCACCGACGCCAACGCCCCCTACCGGGCCGCCGCGCGATGGCTGGCCACCGAGGTGCCCGACCCGGGGGACACCCGCGTCCTGGTCGACGACGCGCTCTGGCTGGACCTCGTCCACCAGGGCTACGACCCCGGCCTCGGCGTCATCTGGTTCTACAAGGCCGACCTCGACCCGGCCGTCACCAGGACCATGCCGCGCGGCTGGCGCGACCTCGACTACGTGGTCGCCTCGCCGACGGTGCGGCGCGACGCGGTCGACCTGCCGAACGTCAAGGCCGCCATCGAGCACTCGGCGCCGGTCGCCGTCTTCGGCACCGGCCCCGACCGGATCGAGATCCGGCGCATCCAGACCGCGGGCGCCCCGGGAGGCGAGCGATGACCCACGAGTACACCGTCCCCGACGAGACCGTCACGGCACCCGAGGTCGCCGGGGTCGCCGAGCCGGGCGCCGTCACCATCGTCGTACCGACCTTCAACGAGTCGGCGAACATACGGCAGCTGCTGCACCAGATCACCGAGTCGGTGCCGTCCCGGCTGCCCTGCGAGGTGGTCTTCGTCGACGACTCCACCGACGACACCCCGGACGTCATCCGCGCCGCCGCGGCGGACTGCCCGTTCCCGGTGACCGTGCTGCACCGCGAGGAGCCCGTGGGCGGGCTCGGCGGCGCGGTCGTCGAGGGCATGAAGGCGGCCGGCTCGGACTGGATCGTCGTCATGGACGGCGACTGCCAGCACCCGCCGTCCCTCGTCCCCGAACTGGTCGCCACCGGCGAACGCGCGGGCGCCGGACTCGTCGTCGCCTCCCGCTACCTCAAGGGCGGCAGCCGCGCCGGGCTCGCCGGCAGCTACCGCGTCGCCGTCTCGCGCGGCGCGACCTGGCTGACCAAGGCGCTCTTCCCGCGCCGGCTGCACGGCATCAGCGACCCGATGAGCGGCTTCTTCGCGATCCGCCGCAGCGACATCACCGCGGAGCTGCTCCAGCCGCTCGGCTACAAGATCCTCCTCGAACTCGCGGTGCGCAGCCGCCCCCGCGAGGTCAGCGAGGTGCCGTTCGTCTTCCAGGAGCGGTTCGCCGGGGAGTCGAAGTCCACCGCCCAGGAGGGCCTGCGCTTCCTGCGCCACCTCGCCGGGCTGCGCACCGCCGGCCCGCTGGCCCGGCTGGTGGTGTTCGGACTGATCGGGCTGTCGGGTTTCGTCCCGAACCTGGCCGCCCTGTGGGCGATGACCGAGGCGGGCCTGCACTACGTGCCCGCCGAGATCGTCGCCAACCAGTTCGGCGTGGCCTGGAACTTCCTGCTCATCGAGAAACTGCTGTTCCGCGACCGGCGGCGGCACCGCCACTGGGCCGACCGCACCCTGCGGTTCGCGCTGCTGTCCAACGCCGACCTGGTGCTGCGCATCCCGCTGATCGCCCTGCTGGTGGCGCAGTTCGGGCTGGCCGTGCTGCCGGCCACGGCGCTCGCCCTCGCCATCACCTTCGTCCTGCGCTTCGTCGGCACCGAAGCGCTGGTCTACCTGCCGCGCCGCGCACCGGGCGGGCGGAGCCGCACCGCAAGGAGGACCGCGTGAACCAACGCCGCAGAAGAACCGCCCTGCTCGCCGTGGCGGGGCTGACCGGAGGGCTGCTGCTCGCCTCGCCCCAGCCCGCCTCCGCCGCCAACCTCATCAAGAACCCCGGCTTCGAGACCGCCGGCACCGGTGACATGCCGTACTGCTGGCAGAAGTCCGGCTGGGGCGAGAACGATTTCGCCTTCGAGACGACCGCCGACGCCCGCTCCGGCTCCAAGGCGATGAAGGTGACGCTGACCCGCCGGGTCGACGGCGACCGCAAGGCGCTGATCACGGAGTCCGCGGACTGCGCGCCGGTGGTGGCGGCCGGCAAGCAGTACGACCTGTCGCTCTGGTACAAGACGACCACGCCGGACGCCAACATCACCCTGTTCCGGCACGACACCACGGCGGGCTGGCAGTACTGGACCGACCTGAAGACCCTCCCGCTCGCGGGGAACTGGACCGAGGCGTCCGTGCGCACCCCCGAGGTGCCGCCCGGCACCGACCGCATCAGCTGGGGCGTCTCCGTCTACGGCACCGGCTCCGCCACCACCGACGACTACACGATGGAGCAGGTCGCCGACCCGGTCCCGCCGCCGCGGTGCACCGGCACCGCCGACCAGTGCGCCAACGGCGCCTGGGAGGTGCTGCCCGCGCAGAACCCGGTGCGGTCCATGCACTCGGTCGTCCTGCACAACGGCAAGGTCCTGCTGATCGCGGGCTCCGGCAACGACCCGGAGAAGTTCGAGGCGGGCACCTTCACCTCGGCCGTCTACGACCCCGCGAACGGCAGCTACAAGATCATCCCCACCCCGAGGGACATGTTCTGCGCCGGGCACGTCCAGCTCCAGGACGGGCGGGTGCTGGTGATGAGCGGCAACAAGGGCTACCCGTCCGCGGACGGGAAGATCGGCTACCAGGGGTACAAGGACTCGTACGTCTTCGACCCCGCGACGGAGACCTACACCAGGACCAACGACATGAACGACGGGCACTGGTATCCGTCGGCGACCGTCATGGGCAACGGTGACGTGCTCTCCTTCGGCGGGCTGAAGGAGGACTCCACCGGCTCGGTCACCGCCGAGCGCTGGTCGCAGGCCGAGCAGCGCTGGCTGCCGACCTGGCAGGTCAAGCAGACCTGGTCGTTCTGGGGCCTGTACCCGTCGATGATCCTCCTGCAGGACGGCCGGCTCTTCTACTCCGGCAGCCATGTCTTCGGCAACAACATCCCCGGCACCGGCGCCGCGATCTACGACTACGACGCCAACACCATCACCCAGGTGCCCGGCCTGCAGCGCAAGGACGAGCGGGACCAGTCGGCGAGCGTGCTGCTGCCCCCGGCGCAGGACCAGAAGGTCCTCACCATCGGCGGCGGCAACATCGACTCCAACCCGGCCGCGAACCGGCTGACGGACGTCATCGACCTGAAGCAGCCGAACCCGTCCTACGTCGCCGGCCCGCCGCTGCCGCAGGGCACCGTCGACTTCGGCAACGGCAAGGTCCCGCAGACCGGCGACCAGGGCAAGATGTACGTCTCCGCGGTGCTGCTGCCCGACGGCACGGTCATGGAGACGGGCGGCGCCCTGCACAACCGCGCCGACCCCGTCTTCGAGACCTCGCTCTACGACCCGCGGACGAACACCTTCGACCCGGTGACCGCCGACCCGGAGGCCCGCGGCTACCACTCCTCCGCGTTCCTGCTGCCCGACGGCCGGGTCATGACCACCGGCGACAACCCGGGCAACGGCAGCTGGAACCACAAGGTGTCGGTCTACACCCCGCCCTACCTCTTCAAGGGCCCCCGCCCGGTGATCACCTCGCTGATCGACACCGAGTGGACCTACGGCGACACCCAGCGGATCACCGTCGACCGGCCCATCGCCAAGGCGGAGCTGATCCGCCCGGCCGCCGTCACCCACTCCTCCGACCCGAACCAGCGCTTCGTGGACCTGCCGCTGACCGTGGACGGCAACAACGTCGACCTGAACGTGACGAGCAACCCGAACGTGGCCCCGCCCGGCTGGTACATGCTGTTCGCGGTCGACGCCAACGGGGTGCCCTCGGTCGCCAAGTGGGTGCACCTCCAGGGCCCGTCCGCGCTCAAGGCCACGGACGCCTCCCCGCACATCCACTCCTTCGCCGACGACCTGAAGGGCAAGCGGACCGGTCCCGGCAAGAAGCGCGCCTCCCAGCCGGTGAGCCCCACCGTCTCCGGCTGCGACCGCCACTACGGCTCCGCCAACGTCTGCGTGCCCACCGCCTTCCCGCCCCAGGTCAAGAAGACGACGGCGGCCCGCTGCGCCTGGCTGAAGCAGAACGACTACGGCCGCCTGAAGGTCAACGGCACCGACGACCCGCTCGCCCTGGACCGCGACAGGGACGGCGTGGCCTGCGGCAAGGGGGACGTCAGGCGCCGCTAGCCGGGCTGCGCGAACTCCGCCAGGGCGCGCTCCACGATGGCCTCCAGCTGATCGTGGTGCGCGCCCTTCCAGTAGGCGCGGCCGCACTCCCGGCACTGGGCGAACACGTCGTACGTGCGCTGGGTGCCGGCCTCCAGGCGGTCGGCGACCTCCTCCTTGGTGGCCTCGCGCAGCTGGCCGTTGCAGGCGGTGCAGCGGGTCCACGGGCGCAGCTGGGGGCGGAACCGGTCGAGGATGTCGCGCAGTTGCTCGTCGGGGCGGGTGCTGTAGACGAAGGCGCCGGAGAACAGCTCGCGGCGGCGCAGCAGGCCCCGGTCGCGGCTGAGCATGACCCGCTGCTCGGCGGCCGAGCGGGCGGCGAGCGCGGCGTCCCCGATGTCCGTCGACTCGTAGGCGGTGTCCACGCCGAGCAGCCGCAGCCGGCGGGCCAGGGTCCCGAGGTGCACGTCGAGCAGGAAGCGCAAGGGCGCGCCGGTGACCCGCTGCGGGCGGGGGACGGCCCGGACGCTCACCCGCTCGCCGTCCGCGGGGATGTGCCCGGTGGGGACCTCCCGCCCGTCCACGACCAGCGAGCCGACTTCGGTCAGCGGCACTCCGAGGGATTCGACGACGTGCCCGAGCGTCGAGACGCCGTCCACGGCGAGCCGGGTGGCCCCGGAGCGGCGGTGCTGGGGGACGAACAGGGCGAGCCCGGGGGCGACGTCGACGTGGATCTCGGGTGCGTTCACGGGCTCAGGATGTCAGGCCGCGTTCGAAGACGGTGAGGGCGCGGTCCACCAGGTCGCCGAAGTCCTCGCTGAAGCCGCCCTTCACCCAGTGCCGGGTGGCTTCCATCAGACCGCCGATCAGGGACATCGCGAACACCCGTACCTCAAGGCTCTCCGGGTCCCGGCCGGTGCGCTCGGCGATGGCCGCGGCGAGCAGGTCGCCGGTGGCCGACATGCTCTCCATCATCCGCGAGCGCACCGCCGGCACCTCGGTCATCAGCGTCGTGCGCAGCCTGGTCACCCGGGGATCCTCGTGCGCGCCGAAGCCGACGGCCTTGCGCAGCACGTACCGCAGGGACTCCAGCCAGGGTTCGTCCGCGGGCCGCTCCCGCAGTTCCGCCAGCAGCAGCGGGTCGTACTCGTCCGTGAGGACGATGTCCTCCTTGGTCGGGAAGTAGCGGAAGACGGTCGACGGTGAGACTTCGGCGCGCTCGGCGATCTGCTCGATCGTCGTGGCCTCGTATCCCTGTTCCTCGATCAGCGCGTAGGTGGCCTCGCGGATCGCCTCCCGGGTCTTGATCTTCTTCCGTTCCCGGAGTCCCAGCTGGGGGCGGTCGGCGGGGGCGGAGGTGCGTGCGGCCGTCATGCAGGTCATTGTCCGGCATCCGTGGCGGGCGTGGCCATGTCCGGGGCGGCGGGCGCGCTCCGGGCGGCGGGCAGGAAGGCGGCCACCAGCAGCGCGGACGCCAGCGAGACCAGCGCGCACACCAGCAGCACCTGGGCCATTCCGTGCGTGTACGCGACGTTCGCCGAGGCGATCACATCGGGTGCGTCCGCCCGTTCGGCGACGAGGTGGGCGGCCACCACCGACTCCCCGGCCGTGTCCGCGGCCCGCTCCGGGAGTCCCGCGACATCGAGCCGGTCCTGGAAGGCGCCGCTGAGCAGGGAGCCGAGCAGGGCGATCCCGATCGCGCCGCCGACCTGGCGCAAGGTCATGAGGAGTCCCGAGCCGCTGCCCGCGCGGTCGGCGGGGAGGGTGGAGAGCGCGCCGTCCATCGCGGGCACGACCGCGAAGCCGAAGCCCACACCGGCGAGGGAAAGCCACAGCGCGATGAAGCCGTAGCCGGACTCCGCCGTCGTACGGGCGCCCAGCAGCGCGGCGAACGCCAGCACCGCGAGGCCCGCGCACACCACCTGCCTGGCCCCGAAACGGGCGACGGCCGGCTGGGCGGCGCGTGCCGCGACGAGGAGACCGCCCATCAGCGGCAGCAGCCGAATCCCCGTACCGAGGGCGTCGTGCCCGAGGACCGCCTGGAGGTAGGGCGGCAGCACGAACAGCAGCCCGGAGAGCACGAACATCACCAGGGTCGCGGCAAGGGCGTTGACGAGGAACCCGCGCCGGGCCAGCAGCACCAGGTCCAGCATGGGCCGCGCGGCCCGCCGTTCGCGCAAGCCCAGCAGGACGAGCAGGACGAGGGCGGCGCCCAGCCCGCCGAGGGTCAGCGGGTCGGCCCAGCCGCGCTCGGGCGCCTCGATGATCGCGTAGATGAGAAGGCCGAGCCCGGCCGCGGTGAGCGCGGTGGAGACGGTGTCGACCTCGGGCGAGGAGGGGTCGCGGGTCTCCGGCAGGAGGAAGACACCGGCGGCGATGGCGAGGGCGGCCATCGGCACGTTGACCAGGAAGACCGAGCCCCACCAGAAGTGGTCGAGCAGCCAGCCGCCGATGACCGGGCCGAGCGGCATGCCGAGTGCGGAGGCGGCCGAGATGACGCCCACGGCCCTGGTGCGTTCTCCCGGCCCGAAGAGCGAGGGCAGTACGGACAGGGAGAGCGGCGTGATCAGCGCTCCGCCGACGCCCATCACCGCCCGCGCGGTGATCACCGCGGGCACGTCGTCGGCGAGTGCGCCCGCCACGGAACCGGCGAGGAAGACGGCGAGCCCGGCCACCAGCATCCTGCGGCGGCCGAAGCGGTCGCCGAGCAGCCCCGCGGGGAGCATCAGCGCGGCGAAGACGACGACGTACGCGTCCGCCATCCACTGCTGCTCACCGGTGCTCGCGCCGAGCTGTCCGGCCATCGTCGGCAGTGCGACGTTGAGGATCGTCATGTCGAAGCCGAGGGTCAGCATGCTCGCCACGAGCGCGGTGAGGGTCCACCAGCGGCGGGGGTCGGAGCCGGTCTCATTCGCATGAGTGACAGTAGCCATGAAATGACAGTAGCTCTCAAAAGCAGGACACTGTCAATGCTGGCCGTCCGTGCCGGCTGTCCGCACCGGCTGCCGGCCGTGGTGTCCGGGCATGAAAAAGGGCCACGGCTCGCAAGCCGTGGCCCGGAGGCCGGCCGGGGAGGGCCCGGGGGAGCGGGGTCTACGTGTGCCGGTACGCCACGAGGGAGATCGCGACGTAGTGGGCGGCGAACGCCGCCACGGTCAGGGCGTGGAAGACCTCGTGGAAGCCGAACCAGCGCGGTGACGGGTTGGGCCGCTTGATGCCGTAGACGATCCCGCCCAGGCTGTAGAGGATCCCGCCGGCGACCACCAGGGCGAGGACGGCGGCGCCGCCCGTGCGCAGGAAGTCGGGCAGGAAGAACACGGCCGCCCAGCCCATCGCGATGTAGCACGGCGTGTACAGCCAGCGCGGGGCGCCGACCCAGAAGACCCGGAAGGCGATGCCGGCCACGGCCGCCGCCCAGATGCCCCACAGCAGCCACTTCCCCTTCGCGTCGGGCAGCAGCAGCACGGTCAGCGGCGTGTAGGTGCCCGCGATGATCAGGAAGATGTTGGCGTGGTCCAGTCGGCGCAGCACGCCGTCCATCCGGGGGCTCCAGGTGCCCCGGTGGTAGAGCGCGCTCACCCCGAAGAGCAGGCAGGCCGTCAGTGCGTAGATGCCGCACGCCATGCGACCGCGCGGTGAGTTCGCGAGGGCCGTCAGCACCAGGCCCGAGATCAGTGCCGCGGGGAACATGCCGAGGTGCAGCCAGCCCCGCAGCTTCGGCTTGACGGAGTCCGGCAAGGACGGGTGCGGCAGGTGGCGCGCCACGGAACCGCGGTCGGCGACCGGCGTGTGCGTGTGGGCGTCGGAGGCGGACGCAGTCATGCGGGGCATCGTACCTACGGGGTCGTAAGTGACGGATCAGGGTCGGACGACAGCGGGGGCTGTCGCGAAGGGATGTACCCGGTCGGCGGGTGGGCCACGCCAAGAAAAGGTCACCGGAACTCCAGGTGGACGCAAAGAATCGCGGCGATAACCGCAGGACGTGGCGTGTCTCACGGCGCTCAGGTGTGCGGCCCTCTGGACAAATGCGCAGCCACCTCGGATGATCAAATGAGTGCGGTCGGCACCGGATGAGCGGCTGCGAAGCATCCGGGTCGCGGCCCCCACGGGGCAGACAGGACAAAAAACCCTCTCTTAGGAGCGATCGTGGCGCGCGACAACGCGGCTCCCACCACCGTCAGTCCGACCACCCATCAGGAACTGATCTCGTGGGTCGACGAGATCGCGGAACTGACCCAGCCGGACAACGTGGTCTGGTGCGACGGATCCGAGGCCGAGTACGAGCGGCTGTGCGAGGAGCTCGTCCGGAAGGGCACCTTCCGCAAGCTCGACCCGGTCAAGCGCCCGAACTCCTACTACGCCGCCTCGGACCCCACCGACGTCGCCCGCGTCGAGGACCGGACCTTCATCTGCTCCGAGAAGGAGGAGGACGCCGGCCCCACCAACCACTGGAAGGCCCCCGCCGAGATGCGGGAGATCTTCCAGGGCTCCGGCGGCGAAGGCGGCCTGTTCCGCGGCTCGATGCGCGGCCGCACCATGTACGTCGTGCCCTTCTGCATGGGCCCGCTCGGCTCGCCGCTGTCCGCGATCGGCGTCGAGATCACCGACTCCGCGTACGTGGCCGTCTCGATGCGCACCATGACCCGGATGGGACAGGCCGTCCTCGACGAGCTCGGCTCCGAGGGCTTCTTCGTGAAGGCCGTGCACACCCTCGGCGCCCCCCTGGAGCCCGGCCAGCAGGACGTCCCCTGGCCCTGCAACCAGACCAAGTACATCTCGCACTTCCCCGAGACCCGCGAGATCTGGTCCTACGGCTCCGGCTACGGCGGCAACGCCCTGCTCGGCAAGAAGTGCTACGCCCTGCGCATCGCCTCCGTCATGGCGCGCGACGAGGGCTGGCTCGCCGAGCACATGCTGATCCTCAAGCTCACCCCGCCGCAGGGCGAGCCGAAGTACGTCGCCGCCGCCTTCCCGTCCGCCTGCGGCAAGACCAACCTGGCCATGCTGGAGCCCACGATCTCCGGCTGGACGGTCGAGACCATCGGCGACGACATCGCCTGGATGCGCTTCGGCGAGGACGGCCGCCTGTACGCGATCAACCCCGAGGCGGGCTTCTTCGGCGTCGCGCCCGGCACCGGCGAGCACACCAACGCCAACGCCATGAAGACCCTGTGGGGCAACGCCGTCTTCACCAACGTCGCCCTCACCGACGACAACGACGTGTGGTGGGAGGGCATGACCGAGGAGCCGCCCGCCCACCTCACCGACTGGAAGGGCAACGACTGGACCCCGCAGTCCGGGACCCCGGCGGCCCACCCCAACGCCCGCTTCACCGTCCCCGCCTCGCAGTGCCCGATCATCGCGCCCGAGTGGGAGGACCCCAAGGGCGTGCCGATCTCCGCGATCCTCTTCGGCGGCCGCCGCGCCACCGCCGTACCGCTGGTGACGGAGTCCTTCGACTGGAACCACGGCGTCTTCCTCGGCGCCAACGTGGCCTCCGAGAAGACCGCCGCCGCCGAGGGCAAGGTCGGCGAGCTGCGCCGCGACCCGTTCGCGATGCTCCCGTTCTGCGGCTACAACATGGGCGACTACATGGCCCACTGGATCGACGTGGCCAAGGACAAGGACCAGGCCAAGCTGCCGAAGATCTACTACGTCAACTGGTTCCGCAAGGACGACGAGGGCCGCTTCGTCTGGCCCGGCTTCGGCGAGAACTCCCGCGTCCTGAAGTGGATCGTGGAGCGCCTGGACGGCAAGGCCGAGGGCGTCGAGACCCCGATCGGCATCCTGCCGGCCAAGGGCGCCCTGGACACCGACGGCCTCGAACTGGCCGACTCCGACCTGGAGTTCCTGCTGACGGTGGACAAGGACGTGTGGCGCGAGGAGGCCGCTCTGATCCCCGAGCACCTGAACACCTTCGGCGACCACACCCCCAAGGAGCTGTGGGACGAGTACCGCGCGCTCGTGGAGCGCCTGGGCTGAGGCCCGCCCCCAAGACTCCGCGGCCGGTTGAACCGACTGTGCCCTGACCAGCTACATCGTCACGGCCGGCCGCGGTGACATCGTCACGGCACCCAAGCCCCGCACAACGGCGTGCGGGGCTTCGGTGTCTGCGCGGCCGGACCTCGGCGGCGGTGAGGAGCGGCGTGACCGGCCACAGGTGCCGGGCAACCGCAGACGGCAGGGCGCCCTCACGGCGCACGACCGCTGACGGCGCACGAGCGCTCACGGCGGTGCGGTGCATCCGTGGCGCCCGGTCCGCGCGTCGCTGCGGGTGCACGCGGACCGGGGCCGTTCAGGGGGGAGGGGTCAGCGGGACGCGAGTTCCCGCGGGCCCAGCGCCTCCGCGTGCGCGTCCATCCGCTCCGCGGCGAGGATCGCGGCGGCGGTGTCCGCGCGGGAGGCCGCGACCACCAGCGCCCGGCCCGCGAGCGCGTGCGCCCGCTGGTGCAGCGCCGCGAGGTGCGGCTCGGACACCGCGCTCACCGCGGAGCGGACCGGCGCCTTGCCGCCCCGCAGCCGGGCCACCTGCTCCGCCAGTCGCGTGGCGGCGGTGTCCAGGTCGTCGGAGGGGGCCAGGGCGCGCAGCTCGTCGGTCACGGCGAGCAGTGCGGCGAGATGGCCCGCGAGCTGGATGTCCAGCTCCTCCTCGCGCGACCGGTGGGGGAAGTCCGGGGTGCCGGCCATCGTGTGGACCGACTTCGTGCGGATCGGTTCGTACATGGGATGGCCTCCTGTGCTGTGACAGAAGGCATCCTACATTGGATTCGTTCTAAAGTTGAGAGTGATCCCGGAAGCTGGGGTGCGGAGTGTTACGGCTGGCTGTAGCCGTCCAGGAAGTTCCCGATCCGCCCGATCGCGTCGCGCAGATCGCCCGCCGTCGGCAGCGTCACGACCCGGAAGTGGTCCGGCTCGGGCCAGTTGAAGCCGGTGCCCTGGACGACCATGATCTTCTCCTGCCGCAGCAGGTCCAGGACCATCCGCCGGTCGTCCTTGATCTTGAAGACCTTCGGGTCGAGGCGCGGGAAGAGATACAGCGCGCCCTTCGGGCGGACACAGCTCACGCCCGGGATCCGGGTCAGCATCTCGTACGCGACGTCCAGCTGCTCCTTCAGCCGCCCGCCCGGCAGCACCAGGTCGTTGATCGTCTGGCGTCCGCTGAGCGCGGCGACCACCCCGTGCTGGCCGGGCATGTTCGCGCACAGCCGCATGTTTGCCAGGATCGTCAGGCCCTCGATGTAGGAGTCGGCGTGCGCGCGCGGGCCGGAGATCGACATCCAGCCGACCCGGTAGCCGGCCACCCGGTACGCCTTCGACATGCCGTTGAAGGTCAGGGTGAGCAGATCGGGGGCGACGGCGGCGGTGGGGGTGTGCGTGGCGCCGTCGTAGAGGATCTTGTCGTAGATCTCGTCGGAGCAGACCAGCAGGTTGTGGCGGCGGGCGATGTCGGTGAGGCCCCTGAGGACGGCCTCGTCGTAGACCGCGCCGGTCGGGTTGTTCGGGTTGATGATGACGATCGCCTTGGTGCGGTCGGTCACCTTGCGCTCGACGTCGGCCAGGTCCGGCATCCAGTCGGACTGCTCGTCGCAGCGGTAGTGCACGGCCGTACCGCCCGACAGCGAGACCGCGGCGGTCCACAGCGGGTAGTCCGGGGCGGGCACCAGCACCTCGTCGCCGTCGTCCAGCAGGCCCTGCATCGCCATGACGATCAGCTCGGAGACGCCGTTGCCGATGAAGACGTGCTCGACGTCGGTCTCGATGCCGATGGTCTGGTTGTGCATGACCACCGCCCGGCGCGCGGCCAGCAGGCCCTTCGCGTCCCCGTAGCCGTGGGCTGTCGAGACGTTGCGGAGGATGTCCTCCAGGATCTCGGGCGGGCACTCGAAGCCGAACGCCGCCGGGTTGCCGGTGTTCAGCTTGAGGATGCGGTGACCGGCAGCTTCCAGCCGCATCGCCTCCTCGAGCACCGGACCCCGGATCTCGTAACAGACGTTGGCGAGCTTGGTCGACTGGATCACCTGCATGTCTGGGAGCTTACGGCCGGGTATCGCTGCGCGGGTCGTGTTTTCCGCCACGTGAGACGAGTGATTTGGGCCGGTATGACTTCGCACTGTCCCTGGAGTCACTCCAGTCCCTAGAATGCGCGGCCATGTCCGAGCCCCCCAGAACGGGTGAACACCAGGGTCCACCGATGGTGTACCAGCCGCAGCCGGAGCACATTCCGGCCTACGAGGAGTACGCCGACCCGGCGGCGGCACACGGCTGGCAGAACACCTACGACGAGACCCGCGAGCTGCCCCCGCTCACCCCGCCCGGGCCCCGCCGCTCGCGGCGCAAGCCCAGCCCGTGGTGGCAGCGGCGGGCGGCCGGGGCCGTGGCCGCCGCGGGCGCGGTGTCCGCGGCCGCGCTGATCGCCGGGTTCTCCCTGGCCGGGTCCCCGTCCTCGGACGGCGGGGCGCGCGGCGAGAAGGACCGCACCAGTCCGGCGGCCGGCGAAGCGGGCACGGGGACGCCGTCCGGCGCGGACCGGGACACCCGTAAGGCCGGCCCGCTCCCGGAGGCCGGCACCGGCACCGCGCCGGCGCCGGGCTCCACCCCGCCGCCGAGCACACCGGCGAGCGGCGGCCCCGGCTCCGCCACGCCCTCCGGGCCCCCCACCCCCGCCCCGTCGTCCACCACCGCACCTCCGGCCGCCCCGGCGCCCTCCGCCACCGCCACCGCCACCGCCACCACGACCCCCGTCCCGGACGACGTCCCCGGCAACGCCAACGGCAACCCGGGCCACGGTCCGGGCGGCACCAAGCGCCCCAAGTGAGCCGGGCGACCGGCCGGTGGCGGCCCGGTGGTCACCGGGCGGCGGCCGCCGGACGAGCGTTGATCCCGCCGAGAGGCGCGCGCTAAGGTGCCAGCGCCGGCGCACCGCGCTCACGCACGCCCGCGCACGGCACCTGTGCACACCGCGGACACGTCAGGCCCGGGGCTCGGGGTCTCGGCGCTCGACGAGGGTGGAGTGGACCGATGAGGCGATGAGGACCGGACCGAGGGCGATGCGGCGGCTCAGCGCCCGCCTGGTGGGCGGCTTACGGCCGCTCCTCGCCGACGAGGACGTCATCCCGGCGACGGCCCGGGCCCTCAGCGACGTACGGGGGCGCCCGGTGCACCTGCGCCAGGCCGTGTTCCCGCCGTTCACGGCCAGCGGGGTCTGGGTGGACCGCACCGATCACGACCTGATCGTCTACGAGGAGAACACCGACCCCGAGCACCAGCTGGTGATCATCGGTCACGAGGCGTGGCACATGTTCCAGGGCCACGGCCACACCGGCAGCGGCACCGGGGACGGTGCCGGGAACGGCGACGGTGACCACGGGCCCGCCGCCCCCCGAGCCCCCCGCGCCTCCCGTGCCGCCCGCCCGTCTCGCGCAGCCCCCGCCTCCCTCACCTCCCGCGCCGCCCGCCCTGCCGCCCACCCCGCCGACCGCGGCCCGGCCGCGACGCTCGCGGAGTTCGTCGCCGCCCTCGCCGAGGCCACCCGCACCGACCTGCCGCCCGGCGCGCGCATGGACGCCTCCCTCCACTTCGCGGCACGCACCGAGGGACACCGCGTGCGGGAGGAACTCGACGCCGAGCACTTCGGCTTCCGGTTCGCCACCGACGTCCGGGCCGTCCTCCACGAGGACCGCTCGCCCGGCGACCCGCACGACCTCACCGGCCGGATCCGGGCCTCCATGGCCCACCGCTTCCAGCGCTGAGGACGGCCCGCCCAGTGACCTCCGGAACGAGCGACGCCGGTTTCTACGTGTGCGGGGCCATGCTGCTGCTGGTGGGCGCCGTGAAGCTCCCCGCGCTCGTGCGAAGACGCCACGACACCCTGCTGCGCGCGGCCTGTCTGCTGCTCTTCTCCGCCGGCTGCCTGATGCTCTTCGCCGCTCCCGCGTCCATCGCCCGGCTCAACCGGCTCACGGACGTCCCCAACCTGGCCGCCCCCGTCGTCTACGCGACGACGACCGTGTTCTCCGGCGCGAGCCTGCTGCTCATCGTCAACTGGCGCCCGGCGTCACCGGAGCGGACCCGGCGCGTCTCCCGCCTGTGCGTGATCGCGTACGGCCTCACGGCCCTCGCCGTCGTCGCCCTGTTCGCGGCGGGCAGCGCGCCCGTCGAGCAGCCCGTCCTGTTCGACGCCCACTACGCCACCACGCCGTTCCTCCGCGAGATGATCGTCCTCTACCTCGTCGCGCAGGGCGTGGCCATGACGGCCGCGAGCGTCCTGTGCCGGCGCTGGTCCGCGCAGGTCCACGGCTCGCTCCGGGCGGGCCTGCGCATCCTCGGCCCGGCCTACGCGATCATCGTCTGCTACGACGTGCTGCGGCTGGTGGCGGTCGCCGCCCGCTGGACGGGCCACGACCTGGACTTCCTGGTGGGAGAGGTCACCCCGCTCCTCGCCCCGCCCGCCTGCGTCCTCGGCGCCCTCGGCTTCGCCGTGCCGCTCGCCGGACCCCGTCTCGCCGAACAAGTCGGGGCAGTACGGGAGTTGTGGCAGCTCGCCCCGCTGTGGCGGGCGCTGCGGGACGTACGCACCCCGGGCGCCGTACGCGCCCCGCTGCCGTGGTGGCGGACTCCGCCGCCGCTGCTGCTGACGGGCCGCAGGACGGCGCTGTACGACGCCATCCTCGCCCTGGCCCCGTACTGCGACCCGGCCCTGCGCGAACGCGCCTACCGCAGGGCACTGGCCGACGGCGCCGACCCCTCGCACGCGGCGGCCACCGCGGACGCGATCGCCCTCCTCGACGCCCACGCCCGACAGCACAGGACAGCGGAGCCCCCACCGGGCGCCCCGGACCCCTCGGGTGCCTCGGTCACTCCGCCGGCCTCCGGCACCACGGACCCCTCGGCCGTCGCCGACACCCCGCCCACGCCGGACACCCCAGGCACGCCGAGCGCCCCGCGTACCCCGGGCGCCGCCCGCACCCCGGCCACCCCCGCCACCCCGGACGCTCCGCCCGCGCGCGTCCGGCGCGCGCGGGATCTCGTTGCGCTGGCGCAGGCGTTGGCCTCGCCCGTGGTGCGGGAGTACCGGGGGCGCCGGGAGTCCTACCGCCTCGCCGACCCGTCCGACGTATCGCAGAAAGCAGCCCGCCATGAGTGATGTCCCGCAGCCCGGCCAGGGCCCCCGTCCCGGTTCCGCCCATGCCGTCGTCGTCGGCGGCAGCATCGCGGGGATGCTGGCCGCGGCCGCGGTGCGGGAGTACGTCGGAACCGTGGAGATCGTGGAGGCGCACGAGCTGCCCGACGGTCCGGGACCCCGTACCGGGGTGCCGCAGGCCGCGCACATCCACTTCCTGCAGACCGGGGGAGTGGCGGCGATCGAGACGCTGCTGCCGGGCAGTGTCGGGCGGCTGCTGGCCGCGGGGGCCCACCGCATCCCCGTGACCGGCGGCATGGTGATCTGCTCGCCGGAGGGCTGGTACCGCCGCTGGCGGCGCAGCACCCACCATCTGATCACCGCGAGCCGGGACCTGACCGACTCCGTGGTGCGGGCGCGGGTCCTGGCGGACCCCCGGGTGCGCGTGCGGACGCGGACGAGGGCCGTCGGCCTGCTCGGCAGCCGCCACCGCGTCACCGGCATACGCGTGCGCGGCGCCGACGGCACGGAGGCGGAGCTGCGGGCCGACCTGGTGATCGACGCCTCCGGCCGCGGCTCGCGCACGCCCCGGTGGCTCGCCGGGCTGGGCGTCACCGGGCTCGCCGAGGACCGCGTCGACTCCGGACTCGTCTACGCCAGCCGCGTCTACCGCGCCCCGGTGCCCACCCGCGGCTGGCCGGTGATCGGCATCCAGGCCGACCCGCGGCTGCCCCGGCCGGGCAACGCCGGCGGCCTCCTGCCGATCGAGGGCGACCGCTGGCACGTCAGCCTGATGGGCGCCCCCGGCGGGGAGCCCACCGCGGACCCGGACGCCTTCGAGCCCTTCGCACGCACCCTGCGCCACCCGCTCATCGCCGACCTCATCGCCCACGCCACACCGCTCACCGACGTCAGCGTCACGCGCAGCACCGCCAACCGGCGGTACGCCTACGAACGGCTCCCCTGCTGGCCGGAGGGCCTGGTGGTGCTGGGCGACGCCGTCGCGGCCGTCAACCCCCTGTACGGGCAGGGTGTCTCGGCCGCCGCCCAGAGCGCCGTAGCCCTGCGCGACCTGGTCGCGGGAGGTCTCGTCCCCGGTCTGGCCCGGCGCGTCCAGCGGGCCGTCGCCCGCAGCGTCGACACCGCGTGGACGCTGTCCGTGGGGCAGGACATCCACTTCCCCACGACCACGGGCCGCCGCCCGAGCCCCGCCGACCGCCTGCTGCACCGCTATGTCAGCCGGCTGTCCCGCACCGCGACCGGCTCGTTCCACGCGGCGACGGCCCTGACCGACGTCCTGGCGCTGCGGGCCACGCCGTTGTCCCTGGTCCGGCCGAGCGTGCTGCTGTCGGCGCTGGCGGGGCCGCTGCGCCCGCAGCTGGACGGCCCGCAGTTCACCGCGGCCGAACGCGCGCTGCTGGCGGCCCTGGAGCGGCCCGCCGCGGCGGCCGGGCAGCCGGTGACCGGGGGCGCGGGGTGACGCGCCCGCGCCCGACGCGTGGCGGATAAGCCTCCTTGCCGCGCCCTCCCCTCGCCACGACGATGTCCATGACAAGACAGTGGGCGGCCGGACGACCTCCGGCCGCCCCCGTCGCACAGAGGGGACCCCCCATGAAGAAGCCTCTCCTCGCCACGCTCACGGCCCTGGTGATCACCGGGGCGGGCGCGGCACCCGCCGTCGCGGCCACGCCGGACACCGGGACGGCGCCCGCGGCCGAGGCGAGAACTTCGCCGGGACCGTGGCGCTGAGCAACTGCTCCGGCGCGGTCATCCGCATGCCCGACTCCGCGGCCGACGACCCGGCGCTGGCGCTCACCAACGGCCACTGCCTGGAGTCCGGCTTCCCCGACCCCGGCGAGGTCGTCGTCGACCGCGCCTCCACCCGCTCCTTCGGCCTGCTGAACGCCGCCGGCACCCGGGTGGCGACCCTGCGCGCGAACAAGATCGCCTACGCGACCATGACCGGCACCGACGCCGCCGTCTACCAGCTCACCCGCACCTACGCCCAGATCAAGAGCTCCTACGGCATCGACGCGCTCACCCTGAACGACACCCGTCCGGCCGCCGGCACCGCCATCAGCGTCGTCTCCGGCTACTGGAAGCGCACCTACAACTGCTCCATAGACGGCTTCGTCCACCAGCTGCGCGAGGGCGACTGGACCTGGAAGGACTCCGTCCGCTACACCTCCACGTGCAACACCATCGGCGGCACCTCCGGCTCCCCGGTCGTCGACCACTCCACCGGCCGGGTCGTCGCCGTCAACAACACCGGCAACGAGAGCGGCGGGCGCTGCACCCTCAACAACCCCTGCGAGGTGGACGCGAACGGCAACGTCACCGTCCGCCAGGGCATCAACTACGCCCAGCAGACCTACCCGTTCGCCGCCTGCTTCGGCCTCGACAGCAAGCTCGACCTGTACGCGAGCGGCTGCACCCTGCCCAAGCCGTGAGCCCTGAGCCGTAAGCCCTGAGCCGTCAGGCCCTCACACGGGCGTCCTGCGCACCGAGCGGCCCGCCAGGACGTCCGTGCGCCGCCCGTCCTCGATCACGAACCGGCCGTCCACCAGAACGTGGGGGATGCCCGTCGGCAGCGCGCGCGGACGCTCGTACGTCGACCCGGCCGCCACCGTGGCCGGGTCGAACAGCACCAGGTCCGCCCGGTACCCCTCGCGCACCACGCCCCGGTCCGGCAGCCGCAGCCGGGCCGCCGGGCGGGAGGTGAGGTGGGCGACGCACTCCTCCAGGGACAGCACGCCCAGCTCGCGGACGTAGTGGCCGAGGTAGTGCGGGAAGGTGCCGTAGGCGCGCGGATGCGGCTTCGCGCCCTGGAGGATGCCGTCGGAGCCGCCGGTGTGGACGCGGTGGCGCATGATCGCCCGGACGTTCTCCTCGTGGCCGACGTGCTGGAGGATCGAGGTGGCCAGGCGGTCCTCCAGCAGCAGCCGGCGGGCCGCCGCCCAGCCGTCCAGACGGCGGCCGACCCAGCCGGCGAGCGCCGGGTCGCCGACCCCGGAGATCTCGATCGTGTGCCACTCCACCGGCACCCCGTGGCAGCCGTCCGACCCGGTGACCTCCAGGTGGTGGCGGATCCGCTCGGCCGTCGCGTCGTCCGCGAGCCGGGCGAGCACCGCGTCCGGGCCGCCCTCGCCCGCCCAGCTCGGCAGCAGCGCCGCGAGCGTGGTGCTGCCGGGCGTGTAGGGATAGGTGTCGAGGCTGATGTCCGCGCCCGCCGCCAGCGCCTCGTCCAGCAGCGCCAGCAGCTCGGGCGCGCGGCCCTCGTTGACGCCGAAGTTCATGGTGGCGTGCGCCAGATGCAGCGCGCAGCCCGCCTCCCGGGCGAGCGCCACCATCTCCGCGTAGGCCTCCAGCGCACCCGCCCCGTAGGAGCGGTGGTGCGGGCAGTAGTAGCCGCCGTACGACGCCACCACCCGGCACAGCTCGGTCAGTTCGGCGTCCTTCGCGTACATGCCCGGCGTGTACGTCAGCCCGGACGACATGCCGACCGCGCCCTGCTCCAGGCCCTCGGCGACCAGCCGGCGCATCCGGTCCAGCTCGGCCGGGGTCGCCTCGCGGTCCTCCCAGCCGACGGCGAGCGCGCGGACCGTGCCCTGGGGGACCAGGTAGGCCGCGTTGACGGCGATGCCCCCGTCCAGCCGGTCCAGGTACTCGCCGACCGACCGCCAGTCGAAGTCGATGTCGTCGCCCGAGCCGTTCCAGCCGGTGATCGCGCGGCGCACCTCGGCGAGCGTACGGTCGTCGACCGGCGCGTACGACAGCCCGTCCTGGCCGATCACCTCCAGCGTGACGCCCTGCGCGGCCTTCGCGCTGTGGTCGGGGTCGCGCAGCAGCGCCAGGTCGCTGTGGGCGTGCATGTCGATGAAGCCGGGGGTGAGGACCAGGCCCTCGGCGTCCAGTTCCCGCATGGCCGACGGGCGCTGGCAGCCGGCCGCCGCGGCCTCCTTGACGATCGACACGATCCGGCCGCCGTCCACCACCACGTCGGCGCGGTAGGACGGCGCGCCGGTGCCGTCGACGACCTCCGCGTCCCGGATGACGAGATCTTCCACTGCCGGGCCCCCTAGAAGAACGTGCGGACGTAGTCGACGACCGTGCCGTCGGCCTCGGCCACCGGGATCAGCTGCCACTTGTCGAACGACGTGCACGGGTGGGACAGCCCGAGACCGACCCAGTCGCCGACCTCCAGGTCCGCCTCCGGCGAGGTGCGCAGCCAGGCGTGCTGGTCGGACAGGCCCGTCACCTCGATCCCGGTGGCCGGGCGCTCGGTGCCGCCGCGGCGCACCACGTGGGCGACCGGCAGGTCCAGGTCGTGGGCCGCGTCCCGCTTGCCCGCGTTGACGAAGGCCTGCTCGGCCGTGGGCCGCGATACCACCTGCGCCCACAGCCGGAACGCGGGCTCCAGCGCGCCCTCCTCGGGGACCCGGGTGAACGGGGTCAGCCGGCGGTAGTGGCCGTCGTCGTGCGAGACGTACGCCCCGGAGCGCAGCAGCTTCAGCACCGGCGCGGACAGTGCGGGGAGCGCGGCGAAGGCGTCGGCCACCGCGTCGAACCAGGCGCTGCCGCCCGCGCTCACCACGATCTCGTCCAGCCCCGCGAACCGGCCCGCCTCGTCGAACTCCACGGCCAGCGCGACCAGCCGGTCCAGCCACACCCGCACCCGCTCCGGCGTCGCCCGCGGCACCTCGCCCTCGTACCCGGCGACCCCGGCCAGCCGCAGCGTCCGGGCCGCGGCCACCGCGTCCGCGACCCGCGCGCACTCCGCCTCCGTGCGCACACCGGTCCGGGCGCCCTCGCCCGCGGCCAGCTCCACGACCACGTCCACCGGGCGGGGCGCGCCGGCGTCCGCCAGCGCCGCGTCCATCAGCTCCACGCCGCGCACCGAGTCGACGTAGCAGACGAAGCGGAACGCCGGGTCGGCCAGCTCGGCGGCGAGCCAGCGCAGGGCCGCGGCGTCCACCAGCTCGTTCGCCAGGAACACCCGCTGCACGCCGAACGCCCGCGCCACCCGCACCTGGTGCGGCACCGCGAGCGTGATGCCCCAGGCGCCGTGCTCGATCTGGCGGGCGAACAGCTGCGGGGCCATGGAGGTCTTGCCGTGCGGGGCGAAGGCCAGGCCGTGCCGCTGGGTGTACTCGGCCATCAGCCGCAGGTTGTGCTCCAGGTGCTCGGCGGACAGGGCGAGGACGGGGGTGGTGAAGCCGCCGGTGAACAGGTTGCGGCGCTGGGCGGCCAGCTCGCCGACGGTGAGCCCGTCGGCGTCCGGCGGGAGGCCCCGGAAGCGGTGGTCGACGCGTTCGCCCGAGAGCCGGGCGAGGGCTTCGCTGCTCATGAAGAGCCTCCGATCAGGTGCGTTGCATATTCTGCAACGTCCATTGCGTATGTCGCTTACCGCTGTCTAACATCTCGGCGAACGCGGGGTCAACGGATCCGCCACCGCCCTGTGCGAGACCGAGGAGCTACGACGATCGTGACCACCGACGGACTGTGCAACGCCCCCGGCGTCGTGGACGTCGTCGCGCTCGGCGAGTCCATGGTCACCTTCCTGCCCTCCCGCCCCGGCCGTCTCGCCGACGTGCCGTCCTTCGACCGGGCCATCGGCGGCGCCGAGTCCAACGTGGCCTGCATGCTGGCCGCCGCCGGGCACTCCGCCCGGTGGGTCAGCCGGGTCGGCGCCGACGGGTTCGGCGACCACCTGGTCGAGACGATCGGCGCGTACGGCGTCGACGTGACCTCCGTACGCCGCGACCCCGCACGCCCGACCGGCGTGTACTTCCGCACCGCGGGCGACCGCGCCACCGACGCCCACGAGGTGGCCTACTACCGGGCCGGATCGGCGGCCTCCGCGATGTCCGTGACCGGCGTCGACCTGAGCGCCGTACGGGCCGGGCGGATCCTGCACCTGTCCGGCATCACCGCGGCGCTCTCCGACGGCTGCCGCGAGCTGCTGCGCGAACTGACCGCGCCCCGCCCCGGCCGCCCCCTCGTCTCCTTCGACGTCAACCACCGCCCCGGCCTGTGGCCGCACCCCGGCGGGCCCGCCCTGCTGAAAGACCTCGCCCGCCGCGCCGACCTGGTCTTCGTCGGCGAGGACGAGGCCTGGGGACTGACCGGCCCCGAGGAGATCCGCGCCGCGCTGCCCGAACCCGAGGTGCTCGTCGTCAAGCAGGGCCCGGCGGGCGCCACCGCGTTCCACGGACCCCACGCCACCTTCGTCCCCGCCCTCACCGTGGACGTCGTCGCCGCCGTCGGCGCCGGAGACGCCTTCGCCGCCGGGTTCCTCTCCGCCACCCTGCGCGGCCTGCCCCCGCGGGACCGCCTGCGCCACGGCCACCTGTGGGCCGCCGCCGCCCTCACCGCCCCCGGCGACCTCGCCGCACCCCCCGCCCGCGACCACGCCGACCGGCTCGCCGCCCTCGACGACACCGCGTGGGGGAGACTTCGACTCGGCCCCGGCTGGACAGCCGGCACCCAAGGGGCCGAGGAGGAGGTACGTACGCCATGAGCCAGACCGTCGACCGCGCGCTGAGCATCCTGCCGCTGCTCGCCGAGGGACCCGCCGACCTCGGACAGGTCGCCGACCGCCTCGGCGTGCACAAGTCCACCGCCCTCAGGCTGCTGCGCACCCTCAACGAGCACGGCTTCGTCTACCGCCAGTCCGACCAGCGCTACCGGCTCGGCGCCCGGCTGTTCGCCCTCGCCCAGGAGGCGATGGAGAACCTGGACATCCGCGAGATCGCCCACCCGCACCTCGTCCGCCTCAACGAACAGTGCGGGCACACCGTGCACCTCGCGGTGTACGAGGACGACGAGGTCCTCTACATCGACAAGGTGGAGAGCCGCTACCCGGTCCGCATGTACTCGAGGATCGGCAAACCGGTCGCCATCACCGTCGCCGCCGTCGCCAAGCTGCTCCTCGCCGACCTGCCCGAGCCCGAGCGGCGCGCGGTCGCGGAGAAGCTCGACTACCCCCTGTACACGGCCCGTTCGACGCCGAACGCCGAGGCCTTCCTCACGGAGCTGGCCAAGGTGCGCGAACAGGGCTGGGCCACCGACCTCGGCGGCCACGAGGAGTCCATCAACTGCGTCGCCGCGCCCGTCCGCGGCGCCGACGGCAGGGTCGTCGCCGCCATGTCGGTCTCCGCGCCGAACGTCGTCGTCACCGCCGACGAACTCCTCACCCTGCTCCCGCTGGTGCGCCGTACGGCGGAGGACATCAGCGGCGAGTACTCCGGAAGAACGCCAGTAAGGGACCCCGCATGACGGACAAGACCGCACTCACCCCCAAGACCCACACCACCCCGCCCGCGAAGTTCTCGCACGGCGTCAGGAAGGGCAACATCCTCCAGGTCGCCGGCCAGGTCGGCTTCCTCCCCGCCGAGGAGGGCAAGCCCCCGACGCCCGCCGGCCCCACCCTGCGCGAGCAGACCCTCCAGACCCTCGCCAACGTCAAGTCCGTCCTGGAGGAGGGCGGCGCGAGCTGGGACGACGTGATGATGATCCGCGTCTACCTCACGGACGTGGACCACTTCGCCGAGATGAACGAGATCTACAACGCCTACTTCGAGGAGCAGGGCCTCACCCAGCCCCCGGCCGCCCGCACGACGGTCTACGTCGGCCTGCCCGCCGGCCTGCTCATCGAGATCGACGCGCTCGCCGTCCTCGGCTGACCCCTTCTCACCACCCGCACGCCGCGCACGGCATGGTGTCCGCGCCTTCCCGGACGCCATGCCGCGATCCCCCCTGCCCGAAAGCAGTATGTACTTATCCAGAGGACCCCCTGATGTCCCCTTCGTCCCTGTCGTCCCCGCTGCTGTCGTCCCCTCCGCTGTCGTCCCCTCCGCTGTCGTCCCCTCCGCTGTCGTCCCCTCCGCTGTCGTCCCCGCCCCACACCGGCGGTCTCCTGCTGCTCATCGACGGCACCGCCGGACTGCTCACCGTCGCCGCCCTCGGCATCGCCCTGCTGCTGTTCCTCATCATCAAGGCGCGCCTCCAGCCGTTCGTCGCCCTGCTCGCCGTCTCCATAGCCGTCGGCCTGCTGGCCGGCCTGTCCGTCACCGAACTCTTCGGCACCGTCCAGCGCTCCGACGCCGTCTCCACCATCGAGTCCGGCATGGGCGGCATCCTCGGCCACGTCGCCATCATCATCGGCCTGGGCACCATGCTCGGCGCGATCCTCGAAGTCAGCGGCGGCGCCGAGGTGCTGGCCTCCCGGCTGCTGAACCTCTTCGGGGAGAGGCGCGCCCCGCTCGCCATGGGCCTGACCGGCCTCATCTTCGGCATCCCGGTCTTCTTCGACGTCGGCATCTTCGTCCTCGCGCCGCTCGTCTACGCCGCCGCCAAGCGAAGCGGCAAGTCGATCCTGCTCTACTGCCTTCCGCTGCTCGCGGGCCTGTCCATGACCCACGCCTTCCTGCCCCCGCACCCCGGCCCCGTCGCCGCCGCCGGGCTGCTCCACGTGGACCTCGGCTGGGTCATCCTCATGGGCGTCGTCTGCGGCATCCCCGCCGTCCTGGCCGCCTGGGCGTTCTCCGCGTGGATCGGCCGCCGTATCTTCGTGCCCGTCCCGCAGGACATGGTGGAGGCCGCGGAGGAGGCCAGGCGCGCGGTGCTCGCCGAGCGGGCCGCGCCCCGCGAACAGCCGGTCGCCCTCGGCACGGTGCTCGCCATCATCGGCACGCCGCTGATCCTGATCCTCGCCGCCACCTTCTCCTCGATCGCGCTCAGTCCCTCCACGCTCCGCTCGGTGATCGAGTTCTTCGGCCACCCCTTCGTTGCCCTCACCCTCGCCCTGCTCCTCGCGTACTACGTCCTCGGCATCCGCCGCGGCTGGTCCCGCAAGTCGCTGGAGACGGTGTCGACGTCCTCGCTGAAGCCGGTCGGCAACATCCTGCTCGTGGTCGGCGCGGGCGGCGTCTTCGGCGCCGTCCTCAAGGCGAGCGGGGTCGCCCAGGCCCTCTCGGACACCTTCGACGACGTCGGCCTGCCGTTGATCGCGCTGTCCTACCTGATCTCCCTGGTGCTGCGCGTCGCCCAGGGATCGGCCACCGTCGCCATCGTCACCACGGCCGGCATCGTCGCCCCGCTGCTCGCCGGCGGCGACCACTCCCAGGCCTTCGTCGCCCTGGTCATCATGGCCATCTCGGCGGGCTCCATCTTCGCCTCGCACGTCAACGACGGCGGCTTCTGGATCGTCGCCAAGTACTTCGGGATCAGCGAGCGGGACACCCTGAAGACGTGGACCGTACTGGAGTCGGTGCTGTCGCTGGCCGGGTTCGCGGTGGCGGCGGTGCTCAGCCTCTTCGTGTAGGACGACGGCCCCGCCGAACAGCCTGGCTGTCGCCCGCACAGCTCCGTCGTCCATACTTCCGCCGTGGAGCAGCGCATAGGACCCAGCATTCAGCCCCTGCAAGGCGCCGCGGCGGACCCGGCGTTCGTCCCCGGCATCACGGGCCCGCGCCCCGACGAGCCGGCCCGTCCGGCGACCGTCGCAGCGGAGGAGACGGCCGAGGCCGCGGCGGGGGAGGACACCGCCGAGAAGGCCGCCGTCGAAGCCGCCCCGGAAGCCGCCGAGGAGGTGACTGCCGAGGAGGAACCCCCCGCCGACGGCCCCGTGTTCGAGGCCGCCGACCGGCGCGCCCGGATCGTCGCCGACGCCCGGGGCATCCGCCTCAGCCTCGACGAGGAGAGCTGCGACTTCCGCTGGGACGAGATCGGCGCGGTGGAGACCGAGACGGCCCGCTTCGGCAAGCGGTTCACCGTCACGGTGCACACCCCTGACCGGCGCTGGTACCCGATCGAGATCGAGGCGCCGGCCAGGGCGCGCTTCGCGGAGTGGGAGTCACAGCTCGACGCGGTGCTGGACGCCTACTTCGAGGACGAGGCGCAGGCGCAGGAGAAGACGGACGCGGGCGAGGACGCCTAGCAGTACTGGGCTTCCTTGCCGATCGACCGGTACATGCAGTCCGCGTTCTCCAGCAGTTGCAGCACCGCGTCCCGGTTCCGTGAGGTCTCCCGCTCGATCACCTCGTCGGGCGGGTAGAACCCGCCTCCGGAGCTGGACCGCGGATACATCTCGAAGGTGTAGCCGAAGATCTTGTGCGTGCCCCAGAGGTAGTCGTCGATCGACCCGTCGGTGATGTACAGGTCGCTGGACTGCTCCGGGGTGTAGCCGTTGCTGGCGGCCATCTTCTGCCCGACCGTCGCGAACGCGTTGCGGTCGTCGGCGGTCATGCCGGTGGTGGTGTCCGCGGTGGTGTAGCCGAACGGCCAGAGCACCAGCTCGCTGTAGGTGTGGAAGTCGATGCCCGCGGTGATCTGCTGCTTGCCGCCGACGACCCGGCTGCGCACGAAGTCCGCGACGACCTTGACCTCCTTGGCCGACTCGGGGGCCGAACCGCGGTAGGTCTCGGAGGACGGCGAGCCGGAGGAGCCGCCGCAGCAGCCCCAGCGGTAGTTCCAGTTGCGGTTGAGGTCCGTACCGACGTACGACGAACCGGAGTTGGGCTGGCGGTTCTTGCGCCACGAGCGGTAGGAACCGGAGGCGATGTCGTACTCGCCGCCGTCCGGGTTGAGGTCCGGGATGATCCAGATCTCGCGGCTGTTGACCAGGCCGGTGACGCGGGAGTCGCTGCCGTAGTCGCCGGTCAGCTCGCGCAGCAGGTAGAGCGCCATCTCGACGGTCAGGTGCTCGCGGGCGTGCTGGTGGTGGGTGAACAGCACCTCCGGCTCGGACTCGTCCGCCGAGACGTTGTCGCTGATCTTGATGGCGACGATGTTGCGCCCCTGGTACGAGGTGCCGATCGTGCGCTGGCTCGCGATGGACGGGTTCGCCGCGACGATCGAGTTGATCTCGGCCGTCATCTCGGCGTAGTTGTGGTAGCGCGCGTCGGCCGACGGGAAGTCGTAGAGCCGGATGTCGCCGTCCTTCGCCGAACGGTCCGGTACGGCGCCCAGCGCGGTGACGTCGTAGCCGAGCCGGCGCAGTTCGCGGATCTGGTCCGCGCGGCCGGAGACGACCACGCCGTGCCCGTGGACCTCGTCCACGGAGACGCCGGCCCGCTGCAACGCGGTGCGGTCCTCGGCCGTCGAGTGCAGATGGATCTCGTACTGGCGGATGTCGTCCGCCGAAGCGGCCGGTTTCGCCGCGCTGTCGGCGCTGGCGTCGCCCGCCGTCGCCGAGAGGGGGGCCGCGAGGGCGAGGGCGAGCAGACCGGCGAGCGCGGCGGCGCGTCTGCCGCCGCGGGCGCCCTGGCCGCGGATGCGGAGTCGCATGAAGTCTCCTTGTGTCTCCAGGGATTCCGGGGTCTCCGGAAGTGGGGAGTGGAGCTGGGGGTGGTTCTTCCGTGCGACGTACGACCTACTGGTGTGGGTGTGGCGCTCATGGTTCGCCCCATGGCATGAGCAGGTCAATAGCCGGTTCCGGGTGGATGTCCGGAACCAGGCGGAAAACGGCCGTGCAGTGTACGCGCGACGGCCCCCGCCGACGCCCGCCCCGGCAAAGTGCACCCGCGGGTGTGACCGATGCGTGCATATATGTGCCGACCGGGGAAGAGTGAAGGTCCGTGCACCGGGAGTCACGGGACAACCGGCTCCCCGCTCACACCGCAGAGGACTGGCTGATCATGGGCGGATCAGCGCCGGGACGGGACGGCCGGCCGCCCGTCGAGACGACCAGCTTCGTCGACCGGCGCGACGAACAGGCCGAGGGCCGCGACCTGCTGGCCCGCGCCCGGCTCGTCACCCTGACCGGACCCGGCGGCGTCGGCAAGACACGCCTCGCCGCCCGGATCGCGGCCCGCGTCGCCCGCGCCTTCCCCGACGGCGTGCGCTTCGTCCACCTCTCCGGCCTGCACGACCCCGCCCTCGTCCCGCTCGCCGCCGCCGACGCCCTCGGCCTGCACGACCACTCCGCCCAGCCCCCGCTCGACGCCCTGGTCGAACAGGTCCGCGACCGGCGGCTCCTGCTCGTCGTCGACAACTGCGAACACCTGCTCGCCGCCTGCGCCGAACTCGCCGCCGCCCTGCTGCGCCGCACCACCGGCGTGCGGATCCTCGCCACCAGCCGGCACCGCCTCGGCCTCACCGAGGAACACCTCATGGACGTACGGCCACTGCCCGTCCCCGACCCCGAGGGCGACCTCTCCGCCGCCGACGCGAGCCCCGCCCTCACCCTCTTCGCCGACCGCGCCGCCGCCGTCGACCCCGGCTTCCGCCTCACCCCCGCCAACCGGGCCGCCGTCGCCCGCCTGTGCCGCCGCCTCGACGGGCTGCCCCTCGCCATCGAACTCGCCGCCGTCCGCATGCGCGTCCTCAGCGTCGAACAGCTCCTGGCCCGCCTCGACGACCGCTACCGCCTGCTCAGCGCGGGCAGCCCCGCCGTCCTGCCCCGCCACCAGACCCTGCGCGCCGCCGTCGACTGGAGCCACGACCTGTGCACCGAGCGGGAGCGACTGGTGTGGGCCCGCGCCGCCGTCCTGGCCGGCGGCTTCGACCTGGAGACCGCGGAGGCCGTCTGCGCGGACGGCGAGCGGGTGCGGGCCGGCGACGTCCTCGAAGCCGTCGCCGGACTCGTCGACAAGAGCGTGCTCAGCCGCGAACCCGGCCCCGACGGCGTCCGCTACCGCCTCCTCGACACCCTGCGCCACCACGGCCTGGAGAAGCTGCGCGCACTGCCCGGCGAGGAGGACGCCGCCCGCCGCCGCCAGCGCGACTGGATGCAGGAACGGGCCGCCGCCTGCGAACGCGCCTGGTTCGGGCCCGGCCAGCGCGAGACCGTCGCCCGGCTCCGCGCCGACCAGGACAACCTGCGCGCCGCCCTCGACTACAGCCTCACCGCCCCCGGCGAAGCCCTCGCCGGCCTCCGCCTGGCCGGCACCCTCTGGTTCTACTGGCACGCCTGCGGCGCCCCCCGCGAAGGCCGCTACTGGCTCGACCGCGCCCTCGACGCCCACCCCGGACCCACCCGCGAACGCGCCCGCGCCCTGTGGATCTCCGGCCTCCTCGCCGGCTGCCCCGAAGACCTCACCCGCGGCCGCCGCCGCGCCGAGGAGGCCGCCGCCCTCGCCCGCCGCCTCGGCGACGAGGCCGAAGCCGCGCACGCCGAGTACGTCATCGGCGTCATCCAGCTGTTCAGCGGCGACCTGCACGGCGCCCTCGACCACTTCCGGGCCGGCGTCGCCCGCGGCCCCGTCCCCGGCCGGCACCTCAGCATGGTCGGCCTCGACCGGGTCGAACTCGCCTGCGCCCTCAACTTCCTCGGCGAGGCCGACGAGGCCATCGCGGTCTGCGAGGAGACCCGCCGGCTGTGCGAGGCGCACGGCGAGGAATGGGTGCTGTCGTACGTGCTGCGCATGCTGGCCCTCGCCCACACCGTCAAACGGGACTGGCCGCGCGCCGAACGCCACGCCCGCGAGGCACTGCGCCGCAAACTCGCCGTCCACGACATCGTCGGCATGGGCCTCACCCTCGACCTGCTCGCCCAGATCGCCGCCCACGGCGGTACCCCCGAACGCGCGGCCGTGCTGCTCGGCGGAGCCGACCGGGTGTGGGCCGACGTCGACCGCGACCGCTGGGGCGCCGCCTGCCTGCAGACCAGCCGCCGCACCACCGAGGAGCGCGCCCGCGAGGCCGCCGGCGCCCAGGAGTACGAGCGCGCCTACCGGCGGGGCGCCGCCCTCGCCCTCACCGACCTGGTGGGCTACGCCCTGGAGGAGCACCGGCCGCCCGAACCGCCCGAGCCCGAACGCCCCCCGCAGGGCGTCCGCCTCACCCGCCGCGAGACCGAGGTCGCCGAACTCGTCGCCGAAGGACTCGCCAACCAGCAGATCGCCGACCGCCTGGTGATCGCCCGCCGCACCGCCGAAGGCCATGTCGAACGCATCCTCAGCAAGCTCGGCTTCAGCAACCGCAGCCAGATCGCCGCCTGGGTGACGGCCCAGCGCTGAAGCCGCCTTCCGAGCCGCCGTCCCGGCACCCGTGTCCGACCCACCCCCTTGGGAGACCCATGACCGCCACCCGGCCAGCCACCCCGCCGGCCCCGTCCGGCGCCTTCGACCACCGCATCGCCGTCCACAGCACCGACGACGAGTTCCTGGCCCTCGCCCTGCCCTTCCTCGCCGAGGGCCTCGCCGCCCCCGACGAGCCCCCGCCGGTCGCCATCACCGCCCCCGCCAAGCTGGACCTGCTGCGCGCCGCGCTCGGCCCCGAGGACGCGCGGCGCGTCGTCACCGTCCCGCACACCGACTGGTACACCGGCTCCGCCGCCAACGCCATCGCGCGCGCCGCCGCCCACCTCGCCGCCCACGCCGGCCCCGGCGGCCGTATCCACCTCCTCATGGAACCGGACTGGGCCGGCCGCGCCGGACGCTCCGCCCGCGAGTCCGCCGAGTGGATCCGCTACGAGGCCCTGGCCAACGTCCTGTTCGCCCCGTACGCCACCACCGCCATGTGCGTCTACGACACACGCACCGCGGGCCCCGCCGTCATCGCCGCCGCCCGCCGCGCCCACCCCGACACCGAGGTGTACGCCGACCCGCTGCTGGTCGCCGCCGAACTGGACGCCGTACCCCTGCCGCCCGCGCCCCGCGACGCGTACCGGCTGACCGCGCCCGATCCGCACGCCGTCCGCGCCTGGGCGGTCGACCGGGGCCTGGCCGCCGCCGAGGCCGACCTGTTCGCGACGGCGGTCGCGGAGGCCGCCGTGGACCCGGTCACCCGCGTACTGCTGTGGGGCGAGGCGCCGTCCTGCGTGTGCGAACTGCGCACCCCCCGCCGCCTCGACGACCCGCTCGCGGGCTTCGTCCCCCCGCCCGCCGCCGGGTTACGGCCCGGCCAGGGCCTGTGGTTCGCCCGCCAGGTCTGCGCGTACGTCGACATCCGCCACGACGCCGACGGGGCCTCGGTCCGCCTCCAGTACGCGTAGGGCCGCACCGGTGCCGTGCCGCCACGCAGGTATGGAATCGGGTAGTCCTCCCCGTGTGGCCGACCGGTCCCCGGGACAACCTGAACCCATGTCGCCACCCTCCGCGCGTCTCCTCCCGGCCCCCCATCCCCAGTACGGCGCGTACCCGCAGCCCCCCATGGGCGCGGGTCACGCGAGCACCGAATACGACCCCCGCCCCTCCGCGGTCGGCCAGGCCCGCGCGGAGGTCCGCCGGCAGCTGGAGGGCTGGGGGCTCGCCGAGCGCGACGACCTGGAGGACCTGGTGGCCACCGCCGAGCTCCTCGTCAGCGAGCTGGCCACCAACGCCGTGGTGCACTCCGCGAGCCGCTTCCGGCTGACCCTGTCCGCCGCCCACGGCGTGCTGCGCTGCGAGGTCACGGACGCCGGCCGCCGGGTGCCGCAGGTGCTCCAGGCGGGCACCTCCGAGAGCGGCCGCGGGATGTTCCTCGTGGACGCGCTCGCCCGCCGCTGGGGCTGCCACCAGGACGGGCAGGGCAAGACCGTGTGGTTCGAGCTCGGCACCTGCGCCTGCGACGGCTGCGGACGGCGCCGGCCGTAGCACGGCGTACACCAGGACCACTCGTTCTGTGGAGATCCCGCACGCCCTCTTGCCGCGCGGCCGTTGATCGGCTTACTTGGCCAGCATGGCGGACACCACGGGAAACACCACGGAACCACAGGTCGGCGGCCCGGACTCCACAGCCCGCAAGTCCAGTTGGAAGTACATCGGACCCGGAATCGTCGTGGCCGCGACGGGCGTGGGCGCCGGCGACCTGGTGGCGACGCTCATCGCCGGCAGCAACTTCGGCTACACGCTCCTGTGGGCCGCGGTCGTCGGCTGCCTGGTGAAGATCTCACTGGCCGAGGCGGCGGGCCGCTGGCACCTCTCCACCGGCCGCACCCTCTTCGACGGCTGGGCCAGCCTGGGCCGCTGGACCACGTACTTCTTCGCCGTCTACCTGGTGATCTGGGGCTTCGTCTACGGCGCGGCGGCCATGTCGTCCAGCGCCCTGCCGCTCCAGGCGCTGTTCCCCGACGTCATGGACCTGAAGTGGTGGGCGGTGGCCTGCGGCCTGGTCGGGCTGGTCTTCGTCTGGTTCAACAAGTACGCGGTGTTCGAGAAGGTCATGACGGTCCTGGTGGGCGTCATGTTCGTCGTGACGGTCTACCTGGCGATCAGGGTCACCCCGAACCTGGGGGAGGCCTTCGCCGGCCTGCTCCCCGTGCTGCCCGACGAGAAGGACTCCATCCTCAACACCCTCGGCCTGATCGGCGGCGTGGGCGGCACGATCACCCTCGCGGCCTACGGCTACTGGGTCAACGCCAAGGGCTGGACCGACACGGGCTGGATGAAGGTCATGCGGCTGGACAACCGCGTCGCCTACGCGACGACGGGCGTCTTCGTGGTCGCCATGCTCTTCGTCGGCGCGGAACTGCTCCACTCCGCGAACGTGGCCATCGCGAGCGGCGACAAGGGCCTGATCCAGCTCGGCGACATCCTGGACGAGAAGTACGGCACGGCGACGGCGAAGTTCTTCCTCATCGGCTTCTTCGCCACGTCCTTCACGTCCCTGATCGGCGTCTGGCACGGCGTGAGCCTGATGTTCGCCGACTTCGTCGCCCGCTACCGCAAGGACGACGCCGCCAAGGCCGAGGCGGTGGCCTCCGGCACCCGCGAACGCTCCTGGCCCTTCCGCGCGTACCTCCTGTGGCTGACCTTCCCCCCGGTCGTCCTGCTCTTCCAGGGCCAGCCCTTCCGCCTCATCATCCTCTACGGCGTCCTCGGCGCGGCCTTCCTCCCCTTCCTGGCCGGCACCCTCCTGTGGCTCCTCAACTCCTCCCGCACCCCCCGCGAATGGCGCAACAGCTGGCTCAGCAACGGCATGCTCACCCTGGCCGGCCTGCTGTTCCTGGTCCTGTGCGTGAAACAGATCTGGGACCAGCCGTGGTCGGAGTTCTTCTAGGTCAGCCCATCGGGCGGTAGCACCCGAGCACCGCCGGCAACCGGGCGAACCACTCCTGCATCCTTCCCCTGGGCAGGAGGTCCGGGGGAGGCGGCGCGGGCCCCCGCTTCACTGCCGGGCCGCGAGGTAGGGGCGCACCTTCGCCAGGCGGGGCGCAGGGGCCTCGAACCGGATTCCCGAAGCGGTGGTTCCCAGCGTCACCTCGAAGAGTCCGCCGTCGCGGGCCTTGAGCCGGACGCGGCCGGCCTCGGACGCTCCCCAGCCGGTTGCCCGGAACCCCATGACATCGGGGAAGACGAGGTAGAACTCCACGGTGTTGAATTCCTTCGCCGCCCATTCCCCGGGAGTGTGCGCGGGCAGGTGTCGTGTCTCGAAACCGAGGGTCACTGACGTGTCGCGCTCGTCAAGGTGAACGTAGAAGAGGTGACAGTCCTCCGGCTTGGGCGGTTCGTCGTCGTAAAGAGTCCCGAGACGGTCCGGTGAGGTGAGCAGTCGCTCCCACTCAGCGCTCATAGAACGTCTTCTCCTCGGTTCCGGGCAGGGCGTCATACCGCCGTGCATCGATCACGCTCATGAAGAAGTGCCGTCCGTCATCCGATCCGTCTGCGCCGATTCTGAAGGCGCTGATGTGACCGACGCGCACGGATTCGGCGCAGTCGAACCGCAGCGCCGTCCCCCTGCCGTCGACCGTCACGCGCATGCGCCGCTCGTGTCCCAGCGAAACCATCTCGACATCGCCGACCACCGGCGGTGACCAACTTTCGAGCGAGAGGTGCTCCACAGCGAGGAATTGCAGCTGGCACTGCACGGTGTCCAACCCTGCGTCCGCCCATTCCTGCGGCGGCACCCGGGGATACGCCGGCATGTCGACGCGCAGCGTCAGAGTGGGCCCACGCCAATTGAGATTGACCGACCGAACCCGCACTCCGCGAAGTTCGGGGACGTGACCGTAGAGGGAGCGCAGCACCTGCGGATTGGCGAGACATTCGTCAACGGTCATAGTAGTAGTGCTCCTCGGCGCCCGGGATCTGCCCGTTGCGGGTGTCCTCGAAAGGTCTCACGTGGACATGTGGGCCCTGATAACCGGGCTCGCCCGGTTTCTGGTGCCCGAACCAGTGATCCTGAAAGACGATAAGGTTTTCACCGTCGAGATGCTCGTAGATCTCCTCGGTGTAGTAGATGGGCTGGTGATCGTCGGTCATCAATTGCTTCGATCCCTGCCACGCAGGCGTCGTTGCGCGCACGAATGCGTCGACTTCCAGAGGGTGGGCACCGTCCGGAACGCCGGCATCGCGCAAAGCTTGCACCTTGGCCTCATCGAACGTACGTCCGACCTTGTTCGGGTAATCCGGCGACAGGCCCAGCGGGTCCGTCCACACGCAAGGGTTGTGCACATAGGCGATGGGATTGGGCGAGGGAGCCAGGCCGAGCGGGTCCTGGGTGAGATACCGGGCCGTATCGGGGTCGTAGTGGCGGAAGTAGTTGTAGTGGAGGCCCGTTTCCGGGTCGTAGTACTGGCCGGGGAAGCGCAGGGGCGTGTAAGTGGTGCTGTCGGCCGCCCATGCGGTGGTGCCCCACAGGGTGCTCCGGGTGTGCCAGGCGATCTCGCCTCGCTCATCAACGAGTTCGGTCGGGGTGCCGATCAGGTCGGTGACGATGGCGAAGAAGCGGGAGTCGATCTCCTCCTGCGGGGCGTCGGCGGTGGGCAGGAGGCGTTCCGTCTGGGCCAGGGGGCGCAGGCCCTGGTGGTCCCAGGTGAGGGTGACCGGGTGGGGCAGGTCCCGGGATAGCGTGGTCTGTTCGCACAGCGTCGTGCCGTCCCAGGTGAACTGGACCCGTTCCACGACGCTTTCGCCGTCCTCCGCCAGGCGAAGCTTCGCCGTGCGACGGCCCAGGGGGTCGTAGGTGTAGCGCCAGCGGGTGCCGTCCGGGGTGGTCACCGAGGTCAGGCGGTCCTCGGTGTCCCATGCGTAGCGCCAGGTGTCCGGCTTGCGGGACAGGCGGGCTTTCCGGCGCAGGACTGTGCGGCCGAGCGCGTCGTGTTCGTAGCGGACTCGGCCGGCTCGGGTGATGCGGGTGCCCGTGTATGCGCGTTCGCCCGCCGCCTCCGCGCCTGGGTGGGAGGCGGGCCAGGACGCCGAGGTCTGGTTGCCCGCCGCGTCGTAGGCGTACGTCTCCGTCCAGTTCGCCGCGTGGACCGCCGTCACGCGGCCCGCCGCGTCCAGGTCGAAGCGGCGGGGGCCGGACAACTGGTCGTCGATGCCGGTCAGGTTGCCGTCGGCGCGGTAAGTGTACGAGCGGTGCTGGACGCGGCGACCGCCGGCTCCGCTCACCGACTGTGTCGTCAGGCGGCCCAGTTCGTCGAAGCCGTGCTCCAGGGTCACCGTCTCGCCGACCCGGCGGGTCAGCTCGCGGCCCGCCGCGTCGTAGGTGAAGTCGATCGGGCGGCCGGAGGCCACCATGCGGGTGCGGCGGCCGGCCGCGTCGTAGGACCACGTCGTCGTCGCGCCGGTCGGGGTCGTGCGGCCGGTGCGGCGGCCCAGGGCGTCGTACGTGTACGTCAGTGTCCTGCCGTCGACCGTTTCCGACAGCAGGCGGCCGAACTCGTCGCGTGACAGGGTGAGATTCGCACCCTCGGGGCCCGTGGCCTCGGCGAGTTGGTCCGCCGGGTCGTACGAGAACGTCGCGACCCGGCCCGCCGCGTTCTTGCGGATCACCTGCCCCAGTGCGTTGCGCTCGAAGGAGATCGTCTCGCCGAGCGCATTCGTCCGGGAGGTCAGGCGGCCCGCCGCGTCGTAGGCGTACGCCAGGGTGCGGTCGTCGAAGTCCGTCTCCGCCACCAGACGCCCGGCCGCGTCGTACTCGTACGTCCACGTCAGACCCTGTGGGTTCGTGACCTGCGTCAGCCGCAGTTCCAGGTCGTGGTCGAAGTCGTAGCGGACACCGTCCGGGCCCGTGCGGGACGTCAGCAGGTCGAAGTGGCTGTACGCGAAGTGGGTGACGCCGCCCAACGGGTCGGTGTGGGTGGTGCAGTTGCCCTCGCCGTCGTACGTCCAGGTCTCGGTGGTGCCGTCCGACGCCGTGCGGCGGGTCAGGCGGCCCTCCACCGTCCACTTTCGCGTCGGGCGGCGGCGGCCGCTTCCTCGACCTCCCCTTTGGCCTTCTGGATCCTGCCGACCAGTTCGGTCATCAGGGTCCTGCCCGGGTCGGCCTCCGGCGGCTTGGTGGCCGGCTTGTCCCCGGACCTCGCCGCCGCGTTGTAGTCGTCCACGGCCTTCTCGTACGTACGCGACAACTCGCGGGCCACCGGGGCGTCGTGGTCAATGATCTGCTGGGTGAGGCGCTGGGCCGCATCGAGGACGTTCCGGTAGGACAGCACCGCCAGACTCGCCGCGACGAAGGCGTCCAGCGCGGTGTCGAGTTCCTTCGGCAGCCGCTTGACGGTGTCGCGGAAGACCTCGGCCGCCTCCCCCTGCCAGGGGTCGGTGTTGAGCTTGCGCAACTGCTCCGCGCCCTGGCCGAAGTCCGCGGCCGCGCCGGCCAGTTTTTCGACCAGCGTGTCGAGTTCGGGCGGCTTGCCGGGCACCCAGTCCTGGACGGTGTCCTCCGCGGTGATCCACATCCGGCGGAAGAGAATTCTGTCGGTCATGTTGGGGGTGCCTGCTCCTCGCCGTTGCCCGGCTGCCCAGGGGGGTCGGTACGGCGTGCGAAGACGGCCTTCTTCTCCGTGATGCCGTATCCCTCCAGCCACGTCGTGACCGGATGGTCGTCCTCGTACTGCTGCTGCAGGCGGACCTGGCGTGCCTCGTAGGCCACCTTCGTGTCGGTGACGAGGAAGGTGTTGATCGCCGAGCTGAGCGAGGCCACGATCACCTCGGCGTCGTCGGCGATGCAGCCGAGGCCGTGGCTCCACTTGTCGAGGAACGTGTTCACGGCGTCCGTGATGTCGTCCGCGCCCGTCTTGTCGAGCGTGTTCAGCGCGAGGACGTCCATGCGCCGCTCCGCGCTTTCGCCGGCGAACGACCGCGCCGCCGCCGTCGATTCCCCCAGCGGACGCGCGATGGACTGGAGGAACCGGACCTCGTACCTGAACTCGCCGCCGTCGGCCCCCCTGGGGATCAGCCAGGCCTCACCGCCCACGTCGTCACTCCCCCCGGTTCCGGTACGAGATGCGCAGCACCGGCTCGGTGCCTACGGCTGCCGAGTTCAGTCGCACCGCGTGCTCGGCGGCCGGGTCCAGCCATATGTCCAGTCCGGGCGGCAGCAGATCGAGTACGTCGGCACCGGTCGTCGAGAACCAGGGGCCTTCGCCGAGAAACAGGGCGAACTGCCCCAGGGAGGAGAAGACGGGGACCAGGCCGTCCGCCGGGTTGCTCGCCGGTGCTCCGTCGACGAGGTCCGAGAGGCCGGAACGCGGCCCGGTGCCCTCATGCCCCACCGGGGGCGCGGGCACCGTCAGGAAACCTGGTTCCTCCGGGCGCTCGCAGTACACGCGCGCCCTGATGAACGCCTCGAAGACGGCCTGCGGCGGGGCCAGTCCTTCCCGTGCCCGCCGCACGACGTCGACCAGGTCTTCGGTCGTGTCCCCCGTACTCATGTTCACAAAGATCGCATGGGCCGTTCACGGAGAGCAAACGGCCCACGCGGTGGTGTCGTCGGTGGAGTGGCTACGGCAGCGCGTGCACGTGGGGGCCGACCGTGTTGGACCAGGCGTTGCCCGCCGTGGCGTCCCAGTTGGTGGACCAGGTCATCGCGCCCCGCAGGTCGGGGTAGGTCCGGGAGGGCTTGAAGGAGCCGCAGTTCGTGCCCTTCGTCAGGCAGTCCAGGGCGCTGTTGACGACCGACGGCGAGACGTAGCCGCCGCCCGCCGCCCGGGTCGAGGCCGGAAGGCCGAGGCCCACCTGGGACGGGGCCAGGCCGCCCTCCAGCTGGATGCAGGCCAGGGCGGTGAGGAAGTCGACCGAGCCCTGGCTGTAGACCTTGCCGTCGCAGCCCAGCATGGAACCGCTGTTGTAGTACTGCATGTTGACGACCGTGAGGATGTCCTTCACGTTCAGCGCTGTCTGGAAGTAGGAGTTCGACGTCGACTGCATGTCGATGGTCTGCGGCGCCATCGTGAGGATCATCGACGGGCCCGCCTTCGCGGACAGCGCCCGCAGCGCCTGCGTCATGTATGTCGCGTTGAGGCCGTTCTCCAGGTCGATGTCGACGCCGTCGAAGCCGTACTCCTGCATCAGCGCGTACACCGAGTCGGCGAAGTTCCTGGCCGAGGCCGCGTCGTTGACCGTGACCGTGCCGCGCTCGCCGCCCACCGAGATGATGACCTTCTTGCCGGCCGCCTGCTTGGCCCGGATGTCGGCCTTGAACTGGTCCACGGTGTAGCCGCCGAGCCCGGCCGAGTCCAGGGTGAAGGTCACGGCGCCCGGCGTGCCGGTCGCGTCCGCGAAGGCCACCGCGATGATGTCGTACTGGGACGGGACGTCCGACAGCTTCTGCACGGTCGCGCCGTTGTTGAAGTTCTGCCAGTAGCCGGTCACCACGTGCTTCGGGAGCGCGGGTCCGTTCCCGCCGCCGGAGGGCGCCGTGGTCGCCGTCACCGTGGCCGACTTCGGCGACTCGCCCGCCGCGTTCGTCGCCGTGACCTGGAAGGAGTACGACGTGGCGGCGGCGAGGCCGGTCACCGTCGCCGACGTGCCGGTCACCGCCGTGGCCTTGGTGCCGTTGCGGTAGACCGTGTAGCCGGTCGCGCCCGACACCGTGTTCCAGGTGAGGGAGACGGACGAGGAGGTCGTGCCGGAGACCCGGAGGCCGCCGGGGGCGCCCGGGATGGTCGGGGCCGGGTCGCCGCCTCCGCCGCCGTCGGGGCCGTGGACGGAGATGTCGTCCGCGTAGTACGCGGCCTGGCCGTACCAGCCGTGGGTGTACACCGTCACCGAGGTGGTCGAGGCCCCGGTGGTGAACGTCGTCCTCAGTTCCTTCCACGTCGTGGAGTCGGGGGTCCAGGTCGAGACGTCCGTCGTGCCGGTGCCGGTCGCGCCCAGGTAGGCGTAGCCGCCCTGGACCCACGCGCTCAGCGTGTACGTCGAGTTGGGCTTCACGGCCACCGTCTGCGTACAGCGGGCGTTGTCCTGTCCGGCGGGCGTGGCCTTCAGCGCGGCCGCGCCGCCGTGCACGGGGGAGGAGACGGCCGCACCGCTGCCGGCCGAGCAGGTCCAGTCGGCCAGGCCCGACTCGAACCCGGCGTTCCTGACGTTGTTGACGTCGGCCGCGGACGCCTCGGTGGCGGTCAGGAGGGAGAAGGGCAGGGCGAGGCCGAGGGCGGTGGTGACGGCACCGGACCAGAGGCGGATGCCGCGGTCACGGCGGATGCGGCGGATAGCGCGGTCGTCGCGCGGGGAGCGTGCGGGGCCGGTGCGGGATGACCGCCTGCCGCGTCTGCGTACGAGGTCCACTGGGGCCTCCGGTGGGGAGTGGGGGTCGTTCGGGACGACGGTGGCCACCGCTGGCCTCAAAGTTGGTCCAGACCAATTGGGTTGTCAAGAGGGGCGGATCAAGACGGGCGTCAGCGCGGCGGGCCGGCCGGGTCACCCGAAGGGGGCGGCTCCGCGCCGGTGCGTGCACAACCTGCCCCGATTTGACGCGACTTGCGCGAAGGCAGTTGCTCCCGAGCTACACAAACGCTGTTCTCCGGTCACAGAGCCGTGGATACAGTGCTGAGGTAGTCACGCAATGAAGTCACCTCGGTGTGCCGGAGTAACGCCGGCGGACCGACCGGCGTGAGACGGGGAGCTGCGCGTGCCAACTGCCATTGCCGTGACCAGCGCCGACCTGGCGCTGCCGCCGCAGGACCAGCGGACCCTGCCCGCCGTCGTCCTCGGCGACCTGGACCGGCGCCCGCTGGAGCAGGTCCTCACCGAGGTCACCGGCCTGCTGGAGACCCACGGTCATCTCGTCGTCGTCTACTCCTCCGCCGTCCCCGCCGCCGTCGAACGCCGGCTGCACACCGTCCGCTCCCTGCTGGAGAGCGACCGGATCGCCCTGTTCAGACCGGACCTGCCGCCGCTCGGCGTCGCCGTCCTCGCCCGGCAGCTGCGCCAGCTCGCCTCCTGCGACCTCGGCCCCGGCGTCCTCGCCTCCGCGGGCCGGCTGCTCACCCACTACGTCCACGCCGGCGCCCTGCTCGGCTCGGTCGCCCGCCTCGACCGCGTCCCCGTCGACCTCAAGGCGCACGCCAGGTCCTGGCTGCCGGGCAGTCAGTTCGCCGTCGTCGCGCATCCGCAGCCGCAGCTCGTCCGGCTCGGCGGACCCGGCGGCCACGGCCGGCAGAACGGCACGGGCCGGCAGAGCGGCACAGGCCGGCAGAGCGGCACAGGCCGGCAGAACGGGACCGGCGGGCACATCGGCACCGGGGGGCACAGCGGCGCCGGCCGGCAGAGCGCGCCCGGTCAGCCGGGTGGGCCGGAGGCCGCCCTCACCGGACCCGAGTTCGCCACCTGGATGCTCACCGCCAAGGGCCAGCTCCCATCCGACTGGGTCACCTCCACCCTCGCCCCGGCCTGGCAGGTGCAGGGGATGCGCGAGACACCGCTGCCCGCGGAGTCCGCCGTCTGGTGGGGGACCGGGAAGCTCGTCGAGTTCTGCTCCTACCTGCCCGACCTGTCCGTCCTCTACCAGCTGGTCGGCTCGGTCCGGCAGGGCGTATGCCACTGGTGCGGCATCGACGTCATCGGCGACCGCTGTGTCTTCTGCTCCGCCACCGCGCCGCCCCCGCCCGCCCAGCACCACCGGCTCACCGCCGGATAGGGCACAGCGCCCGAGAAGCCCCGACCGCCACCCCCCGATGAGGTTGCCCGCTTCATGAACTCCCGTCAGCGCCGCGGCGTGATACTGCTGCTCCTGTCCGTCCTGTGCGCCCTCGGCGCGTTCGCGGGCGTCCTGTCCGTCGTCAACGACGCGAAGTCCAAGGTCGGCCCCGAGGTCACCGCCTACCGGCTCCGGCAGAGGATCGAGCCGTACACCCCGCTGACCGCCGGGCAGTTCGAGAAGATCGCGATGCCCGAGCGCTGGCTGTCGCCCAACGCGGTCCGCGACCTGTCGGAGATCCGCGGCAAGATCGCCGTCACCACCCTCCAGAAGGGCTCCCTGCTCCAAACCGACATGATCGTCGCGCGGCCCGCCCTGCGCCCCGGCGAGCAGGAGGTCGCCATCATGATCGACGCGGCGACCGGCGTCGCCGGGAAGATCACCGCGGGTGCCCGGGTCAACGTCTACGCCACCTTCGAGGGCGAGCGGGAAGGCGACCCGGACCAGTCGAAGATCATCGTCACCGGCGCCCGGGTCCTCGACGTCGGCGAACTGACCGCCCTGCGGCCGGACGAGGACGACCGCGGCCGCGAGCCCACCGACGCCGTGCCCATCACCTTCGCCCTGTCCGCCCTCGACGCCCAGCGCCTCACCTACGCCGAGTCCTTCGCCGAGCGGGTCCGGCTCGCCCTGGTCGCGCCCGGCGGTGACTCCACGGTCCCCGAGAAGGACCGGACGTACGAACTCGCGAAGGACAAGTGAGACCCGCATGCCCACGAGGATCCTGCCGGCGGTCGGCGACGCGGACGCGGCCCGCTCCGTCACCACCCTGCTCAGCCAGCTCCCGGACGCCGAGCCGGTGGCCCCGGTGACGGACTCCACCCAGCTCGTCGACACCCTCGCCCGGCTCGCCGCCGACTCCGTCGACGAACTCCCCGAGGTCGTGGTCGTACACGAGCGGATCGGCCCCGTCCCCGCCCTCGAACTGATCCGCGAGGTCGCCCTGCGCTTCCCCGCGGTCGGCGTCATCCTCGTCACCTCCGACGCGAGCCCCGGCCTCTTCCAGGCCGCCATGGACTCCGGCGCCCGCGGCCTGGTCACCCTCCCGCTCGGCTACGAGGAACTCGCCAGCCGGGTGCAGGCGGTCTCGCAGTGGTCGGTCGGCGTCCGCCGCCATCTCGGGCACGGCGGGGACGTGTTCACCGGCGCCGGCGGCACCGTCGTCACCGTCAGCGGCGCCAAGGGCGGCGTCGGCACCACGGTCACCGCCATCCAGCTGGCCCTCGCCGCCCAGGCCTCCGGCCGCGCCACCGCCCTCGTCGACCTGGACCTCCAGGCCGGCGACATCGCCTCCTACCTCGACGTCCAGTTCCGCCGCTCGGTGGTGGACCTCGCCGCCATCACCGACATCTCGCCACGCGTCCTCGCCGACGCCGTCTTCCGCCACGACACCGGCCTCGCCCTGCTGCTCGCCCCCGGCGAGGGCGAACGCGGCGAGGAGGTCACCGACCGCGCCGCCCGCCAGGTCGTCAGCGCCCTGCGCTCCCGCTACGAGACGGTCGTCATCGACTGCGGCGCCCAGCTCACCGGCGCCGGCGCGGCCGCCGTCGAGATGGCCGACACCGCGCTGCTGGTCACCACCCCGGACGTGGTCGCCGTCCGCGGCGCCAAACGCGTGATGCGCATGTGGGACCGGCTCCAGATCCGCAAGGCGGAGGAGACCACCGTCGTCGTCAACCGTCACACGCGCGCCACGGAGATCCAGCCCGCCCTCATCCGCAAGATCACCGGTACGGCGGTGGCGGCCACCACCGTCCCCGCCCACTTCAAGGAACTCCAGGCCGCCGTGGACGCGGGCCGCCTGCACGAACTGGACAACCGCGGCACCGTCAAACAGGCCCTGTGGGCCCTCGCGGGCGAACTCGGCCTGGTGAAACCGGCGGCGGCGGACCGCCGGGCCGGCGGACGCCCGCGCGGCGACCGGGGCTCGGTGAGCTTCCGCAGGCGCAGGGACTCGGGGGGATGAGCATGCGGCGCGCGCGGTTACGCGAACGGATGTGCGAACGGATGCGTGAGCGGATGCGCGAGCGGGACAGCGGCCAGGTCACCATCGAGTTCCTCGGCATGACCCCGCTGATCCTCATCACGCTGGTCCTGCTGTGGCAGTTCGTGCTCCTGGGATACACCTACGTGCTCGCGGGTAACGCTGCCGACGAGGCGGTACGGGCCGCCACGGCGGCGGCACCGGGCGAACGCCAGGGCGTCTGCGAGACGGCCGGCCGGGACAAGCTGCCGGGGGCCTGGGAGGGGGACGCGAGCGTGGAGTGCGCAGGCGCGGGCTATGTCACGGCCCGCGTGACGCTGAGGGTGCCGGTCCTCTTCCCCGGCGCGGTCGGCTTCCCCTTCGAGGTACGCGGCCAGGCGGGCGCCGTCGAGGAGGAACGGGACTGACATGCCGTACGACGGGAAGCCACGCGATCGCGGCCAGGTCGCCCTCGAATACCTCGGATTCATCCCGGTCCTCGTCCTCGTCGCCCTGGCCGGCGTCCAGCTCGGGCTGATCGCGTACGCCGCCCAGCAGGCCGGCACGGCGGCCAGGGCCGGCGCGCGGGCCGCCTCCCTCGACCTGAGCGCCCAGGACGGCTGCGCGCGGGCGGTCAGCGGCTGGCTGGCCGACGGCACCGCGTGCGGGGAGGCACGGGGAGCCGACGAGGTGACCGTCACCGCCACCGTCGAGATCCCCTCCGTCGTCTTCGGCTGGGACTTCGACCCCGCCCGGAAGTCCGCCACCATGCCGCTCGACTCGACCACCGACGAAGACTGACGCGGGAACCGGGAGCACCGACCATGAGCCTGCGCGCACGCATCAACTCGCCCGAGGAACACGGCAGCCGGGGCGAGGACGGCCACCTCGTCGCCTCCTACCGCGCCAAGCTGCTGGAGGAGATCGACCTCGCCGAGATGAGCGCGCTGGCCGCCGCCGAGCGCCGGGCGCGCCTGGAGCGGGTGCTCGGGCACATCATCAGCCGCGAGGGCCCCGTACTGTCCACGGTGGAGCGGTCGCAGCTGATCCGCCGGGTGGTCGACGAGGCCCTCGGCCTCGGCATCCTCGAACCCCTCCTCGAAGACGCCTCGATCACCGAGATCATGGTCAACGGCCCCGACGCGATCTTCGTCGAACGCGGCGGCCGGGTGGAACAACTCCCGCTGCGCTTCGCCTCGAACGACCAGCTGATGCAGACGATCGAGCGGATCGTGTCCACCGTGAACCGGCGGGTCGACGAGTCCAACCCCATGGTCGACGCCCGCCTGCCCTCCGGCGAGCGCGTCAACGTCATCATCCCCCCGCTCTCCCTGACCGGCCCGACCCTCACCATCCGCCGCTTCCCGCGCTCCTTCACCCTCCACGAGCTGATCGGCTTCGGCTCCCTCGACGAGCACATGCTCTACCTGCTGGCCGGCCTGGTGCAGGCCCGGTTCAACATCATCGTCTCGGGCGCCACCGGCACCGGGAAGACGACCCTGCTCAACGCCCTCTCCGGCCTGATCCCCGAGACCGAGCGGATCATCACCATCGAGGACTCCGCCGAACTCCAGCTCCAGCAGCAGCACGTCATCCGCCTGGAGTCGCGCCCGCCGAACGTCGAGGGCAAGGGCCAGGTCACCATCCGCGACCTGGTCCGCAACTCGCTGCGGATGCGCCCCGACCGGATCGTCGTCGGCGAGGTGCGCGGCGGGGAGTCCCTGGACATGCTCCAGGCCATGTCCACCGGCCACGACGGATCGCTGGCGACCGTCCACGCCAACAGCGCCGAGGACGCCCTGATGCGGCTCCAGACCCTCGCCTCCATGTCGGACGTCGAGGTGCCCTTCGTGGCGCTCCACGACCAGATCAACAGCGCCGTCGACGTCGTCGTCCAGCTCACCCGCTTCGCCGACGGCGCGCGCCGCGTCACCGAGATCGCCGTCCTCGACAGCCACGGCGGGGAGCCGTACCGCCTGGCCACCGTCGCCCGCTTCGACGCCCGGCCGATGACGCCCGACGGCCGGGTCCACGGCGCGTTCCGGTACTTCCCGCTGCCCCGCCGCACCGCCGACCGCCTCTACATGGCGAGCCAGCCGATCCCGCAGGCCTTCGGCGTCGCCCACACCGAGGACCAGCTCGCCACCCGGACATGGAACTGAGGACGTGGGAGTGAGGACGCCGAACCGAGGACCTGGAACCGAGGACGTGGGAGTGAGCACGCCGAACCGAGGACCTGGAACCGAGGACGCGGGACTGAGGACATGGAACCGGACGCGGGACTGAGGACATGGAACTGAGGACATGGAACTGAACACCCTCGTTGCCCTGACGACCGGCGTCGCCCTGCTGACCTGCGTCCTCGCGGTCGCCGGCGTTCACGCCTACGCCTCGGGCCGGGCCCAGCGCCAGGCCCTGGTCGACCGCCTCACGGCCGCCGGCCAGGTCCCGTCCACCGGCCGCAGGCGCCGCTTCCGCACCCTGGACCGCCGCCTGCGCCGTACGGCGTTCGGGCGGCGCCTGGAACTGCGGCTCGCGGCGACCGGCCTGGACGTCACGCCCGGCGAGTTCTTCGCCGCGATGCTCGCCACCGTCGCGGGCCTGTGGCTGATCGGCCAGGCCACCCTCGCGCCCTTCTTCGGCCCGATCGCGGGCCTGACCGGCGTCTGGGCGGCGACCCAGTTCCTCAACTGGCAGCGCCAGAAGCGCATCGAGCGGTTCATCAACCAGCTTCCCGAACTGGCCCGCATCCTCGCCAACGCCACCCACGCCGGGCTCGCGCTGCGTACGGCCATCGGCATGGCGGCGGAGGAGCTGGAGGCCCCGGCGGGCGAGGAACTGGCCAAGGTGGCGAACCAGCTGGCGGTCGGCGCGTCCATGGACGACGCGCTCGGCGAACTCGCCGAACGGCTCCCGTCCCGCGAACTCGGGGTCCTCGTGACGACCCTCGTGCTCGCCAACCGCGCGGGCGGCCAGCTCGTCGGCGCGCTGCGCAACCTGACCGAGACGCTGGAGGAGCGCAAGGAGACCCGGCGTGAGATCCGCACCCAGCTCTCCCAGGTGAACATGACCTCGTACGCCGTCCCGGTCATGGGCATCGGCTCCCTCTTCCTGATGAACGGCGTGAAGGACGGCGCCCTGGACCGGATGACCGGCTCACCCGTCGGCCAGGCCTGCGTGATCATCGCGTTCGCGCTCTACGCGGTCGGCTTCGTCCTGATCCGCCGGATGTCCCGGATCGACGTCTGACGGCGCCGCAGGGAAGCCGAGGGACCGGGGAGCCCGAGGAAGTCAAGGAAGTCACGGAAGTCACGGAAGTCACGAGAGTCAAGGAACTGAGGGAGAGGAAAGGGGGTCCGAATCATGGCATTACTGCTGGCTCTGCTGATGGGCGTGGCCGTCTGGGGCGTCTTCGCCGGCATCCGCATGTACCGCGCGGACGCCAAACTGCCCACCGACCTGGCGCTCGCCCTGGAGGTCGGCGCCACCCGCACCGGCGCGGTCGACTCGCTCGTCGACCGCCTCGGCATGCGCTACGCGCCCGCCGTCCTGCGCCTCATGGGCCCCAGGCAGGTCGCGAAGTACCGCCGCAAGATCGACCTCGCGGGCAACCCGGGCGGCCTGACCATCGACCGCTACGCCGCCCGCCGCGCGGTCTACGGCGCGCTGGGCGCCGCGGGCGGCCTGGTCTTCCTGCTCCAGGGCAACGTCCTCATGACCGTGCTCCTGCTCGCCTTCGGCGCGTTCTGGACGGAGGTCGGGATCTGGTCGGCGATCCGGGTCCGCCGGGACGTCATCGAGCGCACCCTGCCGGACTTCCTGGACGTCCTCGCCGTCGTGGTCAGCGCCGGCCTCGGCTTCCGCCAGGCCCTGGACCGCGTGGCGTCGCGCTACGAGGGCCCCTGGGCGGACGAGATCCGCATCACCCTCCGCCAGATGGACCTCGGCATGAGCCGCCGCCAGGCCTTCGCGGAACTGCGCCGGCGCAACGACTCGGAACAGGTCGCCATGTTCGTGACCGCGCTCCAGCAGGGCGAGGAACTGGGTGCCCCGATCGTCGACACGCTCGTCGCCCTCGCCAAGGACATGCGGCGCACCGACGCCCAGAACGCCCGCCGCAAGGCGGCCCGGGCCGTCCCCAAGGCCACCATGATGATCACCACGTTCATGGTCCCGGCGACGATGCTGCTGCTGGGCGCGGGCCTGCTGCTGGGGTCCGGGACGGACTTCGGCACGATCACGGGTGAGTGAGCGGTGGCGACGATGTCGACGTGGACGGGGCGGGGTGGCCCGGCGGGGCGAGGCGGTCCGGCGGGGCGAGGCGGTCCGGCGGGGCGAGGCGGTCCGGCGGAGTGGGGCGGCCGGGTGCGGCGGGCCTTGCAGAAGGCACCGTCGGCCCCCGCGCACCCCTCGGCACACCCTTCGGCCCTCACCCACCCCCCGGCGCACCCCTCGTCCCTCACCCACCCCCCGGCGCACCCCTCGTCCCTCACCCACCCCTCGGCCCCCACCGCGCCCTCGACCCCCGCCGAGCGATCAGCCGCCCCCACCCTCTCCCTCCAGGTCAACGCCCTCCAGGCGCTGTGCCGCCAGGTCTTCGGCTTCCGCCTGGCCATGATCGCCCTGGCTGCCCCCGCCGCACTCCTGAACGCCTCGCCCGGCCTCGGCCAGAACCTGGTGGGCGCGGCGGTCGTGGTCACCTTCATGGGGTCGTACGCCCTCTTCCGGGACTGGGAACGCTTCGGCCCGCTGCTCCTGCGCCACCCCACCCTGCTCGCGGCGGACACCCTGTTCGGCTCACTGCTGCTGGTCTCGGCGGGCCCGGACACCACGCTGGCGTACGTCAGCGTCTGCACGCCCCTCCTCGCCGGCCTGGCCTACAGCTGGCGCGGGGCCGCCTGTTTCGCCTCGCTGCAGTCGCTGATCCTGCTCCTGGTGCAGGCGACCCTGGCCCGGACCGGGGACCGTACCCCGGCGGAGGCCCTGCTGGTCCCCGGCCTGTGTGTGATCACGGGGGCGGCCGGTTCGCTGTTGCGCAACCTCATGCTGCGCTTCGGCGAGGCGACGCGGGCCCTGACGGCCGTACAGGCCCGCCTCGCGGCGACGGAGGCGGTGGCGGAGGAACGCGCGCGGCTGGCCCGCGAACTGCACGACTCGGTGGCCAAGACGCTGCACGGCGTGGCGCTGGCCGCGGAGGGCCTGGCGGCCTCGGCGAACGCGCCGGCCCCGGACGCGGCGGTACTGCGCCGGCAGGCCGACCTGGTGGCCCGCGCGGCCCGCAGAGCGGCGACCGAGTCCCGCGAACTCCTCACGGACCTGCGCCGCGATCCCGGCGGCCCGGCGAGTGCGCTGGACCTGGAGGCGGAACTGAGGACCCGTACGCGCGACTTCACCGCCCGCACCGGCATCCCGGCGACGTACGAACCGACGGACGCGGACCGCCCCCTGCCCCCCGTCCCGCCCGCGGTGGGCCGCCAGCTCCTCACCATCACCGACGAGGCCCTGGAGAACGCCCACCGGCACGCTTCCCCCGCCTCGGTGCGGGTGACGGCGGGCGTGGCGGACGACCACCTGCTCCTGGCCGTGTACGACGACGGCCGCGGCCTCCCCCACGACGCCACGCTCGACCACCTGCGCGAGACGGGCCACTTCGGCCTCCTGGGCATGGTGGAGCGGGCCGCGTCCGTGGGCGCCCGCATCAGCATCGGCCGGGGCGCCCACCCGAGGGGCACGGAAGTCCGCCTGGAGCTCCCCCTGACGGCGCTGACGGCGCTGACGGTCCCCACGGCCCCCGACGACCCCGACCCAGGTGACGCAGCATGAGCGATGACGAGACGCCGTCCCCCTTCCGGGAGCCCCCGCCGCCACCGCCCCTGCGGGTGGTGGTCGCCGACGACAACCCGGTCGTCCGCGCCGGCCTGACCGCCCTCCTCACCGGCCGCCCCGACATCACGGTCGTGGCGGAGGCGGCCGACGGCCGCGAGGCGTACGAGGCGGCGCGCACCCACCACCCCGACGTGATCCTCCTCGACGTCCGCATGCCGGGCGTGGACGGCCTGTCGGCACTCCCGCACCTCGTCCGGCTCGCCCCGGTCATGATGCTGACCTACAGCCGCGAGTCGGACATCGTCCACGAGGCCCTGCGCCGCGGCGCGGGCGGCTACCTGGTCCACGGCGAGTTCACCGCGGACCAGCTGGTGACGGCCGTACGGGACATCAAGGAGGGCAGAGCGCACTTCACCGCCTCGGCGGCAGGCGCACTCCTGGCGCGGCTCCGGCAAGGCTCGCCCGTGCCCCTGCCTGCGGATGCAAACACTCCGGACACTCCAACGCGCCCTCCGATAGCGCCATTTTCCCCGGAACCGCTTTCGCAACTGCAACGAACTATGGCACAGTCGCGGTACCAACTCAGCGCAAGGGAGGCGGAGATCATGGACCTCATCGCGTCCGGCATGAACAACCAGCAGATCGCCGCCGCCTGCTTCATCAGCGAGAAGACGGTCAAGAACCACATCAACCGCATCTTCGCCAAGCTCCACAGCACCACCCGCGCCGAAGCCACCGCCAGGTGGCTGGGCACGGCCCCCGGCACCCCGGGAGGCCCCCGATGACCCCACTCCCTTGGGCCCGCCTTTGGGCCCCCGGACCCTCGGCCCCCACCCCCGCCCCGCCCTACCCTCCCGCCACCGACAGCGCGCCTTCCGGAGGGAACCCCCATGCACAAGTGGAACGACGACAAGGGCCAGACCGCGGTCGAGTACCTGGGCATCATCGCGGTGGTGGTGGCGATCGTGCTGGCCATCACGGGGACGGACATCGGGCAGTCGATCTACGACGCCATCGTGGAGAAGATCGACGAAGTCACCGGCTGATGAGACGCCGCAGGTACGGCGACGCAGGGCAGGCCTTCCCCATCTACATCACGGTGGTGGCGGGCCTGCTTTTCCTTGCGTTCGCCTACCTCGCGGTCGGCCAGGCCGCGGCCACCAGGAATGAGGCACAGACGGCCGCTGACGCTTCGGCTCTCGCGGCGGCGCTGGACGCCCGGGACCAGTTGGCGGGGGACTGGCTGGAGAACGTGCAGGATCCCGACCAGTGGCAGGACATCTTCGAAGGCGCCGTACCGGTGGAAGATCCCTGCTGGCGCGCCGACCAACTCGCGGCGCAGAACGACGCTCATGTCGACAGCTGTGTGCCGGACGGTCCCCTTGGCTACACGGTCGAGGTCACGACCGACGAGCCTGTCGGAGACACCATCATCCCCGAGACAGAGGCCATTTACGCGGAAGCGTCGGCCAAAGCTGTCATCGAGCCCCGCTGCACGTTCGAGCCGCTGGGAGAGGACGCGGGCGACGAAGAGTTGCCCACTCTCACCTGCGAGGACGAGAACTGGGAACTGTCTCCGGACGACCTCACCGACCTGCCGGATCCCGAGGATCTTTTCGACGTCCATCTGGCCGACTGACAAGCGAACGACGAGTGATGAAGGAAGACGCAGGCATGAGCATTCGGTTCACAGCGAAGGCCCGCAGGGGGATGGCCGCGTTGTCCGTGGTGGCCGGTCTGGCCCTCGGCGTGGCCGGATGCGGCGGCGGGGACGGCGAGGACAAGAAGCCGCAGCGTTCGGCGTCTGCGTCCCAGGACAGTGACTCCCAACCGACGGCCCAAGAGAAGACGAACGAAGTCCTGGCGGAGCTGAAAGGGGAGGACGGGCTGCTGCTGAGGATCACTTCGGCCACCCGAGACGCCGGCGGTTTCGTGACCGTGAGCGGAGAGCTGAAGAACGATGGAGACGAAGCCACCCGTGTGTCCGTCCGCACGGCCGGAGACGAGACGGAAATCATCAGGCACGGGTCTTCGCTCGGTGGGGCGACACTCGTCGACTCGGCGGGGAAGAAGCGCTACTACGTGCTCCGGGACACAGACGGCCGCCCCCTGACGACCACAGGCATGCCCAGGATCAAGGCCGGCGCTACCATCCCCGTCTTCATGCAGTTCCCCGCCCCACCGTCCGACACCACCGAAGTCACCTTCCAACTCCCCACGTTCGCCAGCGCCACCATTTCCCTCGCCGGGTGAGGCCACCGATGACCCGAACCCGACGCCTCCCCCTGACCCTCGCGACCACCGTCCTCCTCCTCACCGCCACCACCGCCCACGCCGACGACAACCCCAGCGTCCCGCCCGGCACCGAGGCCACCGCCGCCGCCCCGGTGGAACTCGACGCCAACGACCCGGACCTCAAACTCCCCGAAGGCGCCACGCTGGCCGAGCCGAAGGTCCTGGACATCAAGCAGGTGGTGGAGGACGAAAGCGGTGAGGAACGCCGGGAGGACACCAACGCGGACGTGAAGTTCGCCCTTCAGGCGGAGGTGCTGTTCCCGAGGGACAGCGCCAAACTCGGCGCGGAGTCCAAGGCCCGCATCCGGTCGATCGCCGAGGAGATCAAGGCCCAGAACGCCACCCGCATCCGCGTCTTCGGCTTCACCGACAACCTCGGCTCCTCAGCCCACGGCGACATCCTCTCCAAGCAACGAGCCAACGCCGTCCACGAAATCCTGTCCGCCGAACTCAACGACCCCGGCGTCACCTTCGAGGTCCGCGGCTACGGCGAGGACTACCCGATCGCCACCAACACCACGGAGGAGGGACGCAAGAAGAACCGACGGGTGGAGGTGTCGTTCCCGCGGGGGGAGAGCTGAGACCGACGCTCCTCTCAGTCGCCGGACTCATCGGCCTCGGAGTCGGCTCCCTGTCCGAAGCGGTCACCGGAGGGGCCAGTGGTGCCGATGGACAGAAGCGACGACGACCGTAGGCAAACGCCGGCGTGCGATGCGTAGGTTCGCCCTGATGGTTGGCTCAGAAACCAAGCGCGATGGCTGAATGCCTACTCTGTGGTGCCTGCCCCGAACGGTCAGTCACGGCCGACCAGTAAAGTGACGGGTGCGGTCTCGTCCGGTCTGGGGGCCGGACGGGAAAACGGGGAGGCACCAGTGCTGCCGAGCGATGTCGCGGTTCGGGGAGCGCGTCGACGGGCGCGACGGGCTCCTTCCGGCTGCCCGGTGTGTTCGACGCGGCGAGGGACACGGTTCAGGACCTTGCCACCGAGCTGTCGTCGTTCACGAAGTTCCGGCAGCGGGTCGACGAACTCAAATCCCGGCGACCCCGGGCCCGCGGATGTCTATCGGCTGCCCGACCTCCCGGCGGCGGCCTCCGCCTCGCCGTCCCCGGCGGCCGGCGCCCCCGGCATCACCGGAAGCGGGATCGGCGGCGGAGGACCACGACACGACCGGAGCGAACGCCACGGGGCACAGGACGACGACAAGTTGGCACGGGGAGGACACGCGTATGGCGTGGGAGGAGTGGGAACAGCTCAAGGCCTCGGCGGCGGAGCATCGTCCCACACGGATGCAGCTCAATCAGTACCCCGCCGACCAGGGGAGCACCCAGGGAGACCTCAAGGTCGGCAACCAGGATCTGGAAGCCGTGGGGAAGGCAGCCCGCGACCTGTTCAACGACTTCACCACCTACAGCGGACACGCACGAGTCGCCTCCGAGACGGCTGCGGACCGCCTCAAGAGTGAGGGGTTCGCTCTCGGCGGCGCACTCGAACATGTGACGGCGCGCTGGAGCGAGCAGACCAAGACACTCCTGGACGCCTGTGCCCACATCTCGAACCACCTCCGGTTCACGAAGAACCAGCACGCTGCCGACGACACCTACATCGCCGGCGCGGTCAGCAGCATCGCCACGCTCGACGAGGGATTCGACGACCGGAAGGGCCACTGACGCCGATGGACCTCGACGCCCTGCGCTACGGCAACTTCTCCCAGCTCGGTGAAGCGATCACCGATTGGGAACAGATGGCGAAGAAACTTGCCGATCTGAAGAAAGATGCCGAGGACAACTTAAAAGCCAGGGCCGACAAGGCCGCGTGGACGGGCGTCAACGCCACCGTCAGCCGTGAGTTCATCACGAAGACCGCCGCTGAGTTCGCTGACGCGCATGCCCAGGCGAACACGGTCGCCAAGATCCTCAAGGACACCCGACAGGAACTCATCGACTACCGGACCCAACTCAACGACGCCATCGACCGTGCCGCCAAGAAGCACCTGACCGTTGCCGACACCGGGAACGGCTCGTTCACGGTCGTCGCCAACACCCGTCCGGACTGGTCATCCGACCCGAGCGGCGAGCAAGCGGTCAGCCAGCAGGAGGTCGACGATGCTCGCGACGAGATCCAGCGCATCCTGGGCAAGGCCGCTCAGAGCGACTCCACCGCAGCGAAGGCACTGCGCCTCATCGTGGATCAGGCCGAGTACGGATTCTCTGGCGCCAGTTATGACAGCCGGGATTCCGCAGCCAAGGCCATCGCAGAAGCTGACAGGATGGCCAAGATCCTCGCGAAGGATCCTCGCGACGTGACGAGTGCGGAACTCGCTTCGCTCAACAGCGCCCTGGTCACGTACAAGAATGACCCGCTTTTCGCGGAGGAGTTCGCGACACAAGTAGGACCGAAGAAGGCGCTTGTTTTCTGGGCTGGTATAGCTGACCCGTACCAGGGGGAATACAACCACAACCCCGCACGGGACAAGCAGGCCAGGCAGCTGCAGAAAAACCTCGGAATCATTCTGGGTCGAGCCACACTCTCCGACAGTGACCAGATGACGAGCTGGAAGGACCAGATGATCAAACTGGGTCCGAACCAGCTCGGGATCGGCGATGCCGGAAACCCGACCGGCTACGCCGTCATGAGTAATCTCATGCGCTTCGGTGACTACGACGACGATTTCCTCTACCGATACGGTGACGAACTCCTCGCATACGACAAGCAGGTCAACGGACGGGCCGCCACTCCATGGGTCAATAACTGGAATACGGGAGATCTCAACCTGTGGGGCAATGAAAATGACCGTGGCCGGGACCCCGTCACAGGCTTCCTCGAGGCGTTGGGGCACGATCCTGGCGCTTCGGAGAAGTTCTTCGCCCGCCCGGACTTCTCGGATACTTCCATGCCGACGTTGGAAAGAGACACGGTCAACACCGAATCCGAGGTCAACGAGCATCTCAAGTATCTGACCAGTGAACGTCTCTGGCTGCCCGATACCACGATGGACGGTAAAGAAGGCTACGTGGCCGGGCGCGACGCACTCGGTCACGCGTTGGAGGCGGCGACGACTGGATACCCGTACGACGCCGACGCGAAAGACACCGTGGCAGGTGGTGACCGCCGTACGGCGAACACCGCAGCTGTCTTCGAACAGGTCGCGTACCTCTACGGAGGCGAGGGCGGCCCCAAATTGCTGCACACGCAGCCCGAACTCGCTGACAGCTTGGGGAAGATCGGCGGTGCGTACATCGACGATATCGACTACGAGCTTTCCGGCATCGGCGATCACGAAAAGGATCCGGGTGACTTGCCGGCCCGTTACGACGGCCGGGCGAGCATTGGCAATCAAGGGGCCATCGACTTCCTGAGCGTCCTCGGCCAGAATGAGGACTCACACAAAATCGTCACCGCGGCGCAGCACATGTACACCCTGAGCCTCTTGGATGCCAACCCGGCCACCAGCGAGGAGAACATGAACCGCGCCAGAGATGCCATGTCTGTCGGCGCGGAAGCCCGAGGAATCCTTGATCACTCTCGCGTGCAGCAGGCAGCCACGACTTACGGTGAGGAATCCGAGGAAGCAAACAAGGAGCTCGCCCGCTCGTCCGACTGGAAGAAGCTGATGGCGGGTGCGGTGGTGGCCGGCGGAGTCGCCGCTGTCCCTCTTCCTGGTTCCACTGCTGCCGCCCTGGTGATTGCTCCTGTAGCTGCGGATCAGATCGTCAACGCAGCCAATACGCTGCTCGGTCATGAAATCGATAAGGCGACGGAAGAAGCGGCAGCCGATCCCAGTGGTCCTTCGCAGATGACGAGTCGAAAATTCTTCGATCAAGGGACGGACGGCCTGGGGAAGATTTATGCCGCGTATTTCGAGGGCCACCCGAAAGCTGGCGAAAAGGCAGATGAAGAGCAATGGATCGAGGGTCTGGAGGGTAGCTACCTGGGTACGGGACCGAATCAGAACGATTACCGGGGTCGTCCCCCGTTCAAGGACTGAGGTTGGCGTGAAAATGCTTCCACTGGTAGAGGGTGGCAAGTCGAGGATTGCGCTCTTCATCGCGGTCGCTGCACTACTTACGAGCGGTTGCAGTGGCGGATCTGATTCGGATGGGCGGAGCAAAGCTCAGAAGGGGATTCCTGCACACGAGATCTGTGATGGGACGCTCGACCCGTCGGCAGCTGCAGCCCTCAAGCGTATGTCCGGCACGAACAGGTTTGAAGAGCTTGCTGGAGCTAATCAAGCAGGCGAGCCGGACGAATTCTCGGTGAGCAGGTCGGTCAAGCATCTTCATGACGATTACCTCAAGCAGAGTGAGTGCTCGGTGTATAAGGCGGACGACGGCAGTGTGCAGCCGCTGTTCGAGGTTCGGTTTTCAGCGTCTAGGTACTACCCCTCAGGAAAAGCACATTCGAGTGACAGGAAGGTTCGATACCCGCTTGGTGTTTTTGCGCAGGTGGGCCTCAACGGGGCTGACCTCTTCTTTCGTTGTTCGACCAAGGCATCGACCAAGGATGCTCACATTGGGGACGCGGACTATGTGAAGGCCGAGATGTATGCATCCATCAACCGGCTCCGTGGGGACGACAAAGCAAGAGACGTCATGGTCATCCTCAACTCAATGGCACGGGCGGTCGCCGAGGCCGCGGGCTGTGCGTCGCAGGCCGGTTTGCCGACTCGAGTGCCGGATGCCGTATGACTTAAGTCCGTCCAGGCACCGGCGCTTCCGGTGGCGGAGGGGATGACATCTTCGGGAGGATGGCGCTCGCCGAGGGCGACCGGGTGAGCTCCGATGCCGGCTTCGGCGGCATCGGTCCCAACCACGGGATTTTTCGTGCCCGTTGCCTTCAGACAGGCACGACGGTGTTCCTCGTACAGGTCAATGGCAGCGGTATGAGTGCTGTCGTACGCACCCTCTTCCCCCGCTACGTCGAGGCCGAGGCCGAGGCCGCCCGTCTCGGCTGCGGCCCGCTGAAGCTGAAACTGCCCAGCCCGCAGGGAGCCGCTGACTACCCGTCCGGCAGACGGAGCCTGACGCTTACTCATCGCCCCGTGCTTCCCCTTGCTCTCCCCGAGCCACGATCCTCACCGCCACCCCCGCGCTCAACCCCCACCCCTCCATCACACCTGCCTCCGCCTCCACCACATGCCGAGCCCGAAGCCGGGGCATCCCCATGCGGCCCGGGCGCATGGTGCGTACGGCGATGACACGGAGCCCGCGGTCGAGGTAGGCGACATCGATGGGGATGCGCATGCCGAGCGTGTGGATGCTGCCGGCGGGGGAGAGGAGCATCGCGCCGTTCACGGTGTCCCGGCCGAGCAGGCCTCTGGTGCGGGCCCGGTAGGACGTCGCGATCTCCAAGGGGACTCGGACCTCGCCCCTGACCCCGTGGATCACCAGCGTTCCCCGCCCGTCGCGCCACCTTCGGCCCATCCGAGTCCACCTCCCGTTGCGGCACGATTCCGGCGGAACAGACTGTCATCATGCGCAGGATCCGCAGGCTCCCGCTCCAGGTTTCGGTGCCCCCGACGGATACATCCAAGGTTCCGGCCAGGACATCAGCCGGGAAACGATCCCGTGGTGTCCGATGCGGCACCAGGTCGGGTGGGCCGTGACGGTTAATCAGGCGGCGGCCCAAAAGAGTTGTCCGCGTGCGTCGTTCCGGTTAGGAAGTGTTCATGACTGGACTCGGTGCAGTGTTCCGCCCGCAGCTTCCCCCCGAGCGGCTGCGTGCCCTCGCGCGTCTCGCCGACGACTCCGGGCTCGACGAGCTGTGGCTGTGGGAGGACTGCTTCCTTGAGGGCGGGATCTCCACGGCCGCCGCCGCGCTCGCCTGGACCGAGCGGGTGAAGGTGGGCATCGGGTTGCTGCCCGTGCCGTTGCGCAACGTCGCCGTCACCGCCATGGAGACGGCCACCCTGCACCGCATGTTCCCCGGCCGGGCGATCGTCGGCGTCGGGCACGGCGTGCAGGACTGGATGGGGCAGGTGGGCGCCCGGGCCGAGTCGCCGGTGACGTTGCTGCGGGAGTATCTGGTCGCACTGCGCGCCCTGCTGCGCGGCGAGCGGGTCAGCACCGAGGGGCGGTACGTGCGACTGGACGACGTCGCGTTGGACTGGCCCCCGCTCACCCCGGCGGAGGTACTGGCCGGGGTCACCGGTCCGCGCTCCCTGCGGCTGTCGGGCGAGGCCGCCGACGGCACCATCCTGACCGTGGCCACGCCTCCGGACGGCGTACGACGGGCCCGGCGGCTCATCGAGGAAGGGCGCGCGGCGGCCGGCCGGGGGGACGGCGAGCCGCATCGGATCGTCGTGTATCTGCTGACCGCCACCGGTCCCGGCGCCTTCGACCGGCTGCGTGCCGAGCTGGCCGCCGAAGGGCTCGCCGACGTGCCCGGTCTCGGTGTCGCGGGTGACGCGGCGGACGTCGCCGAGGCCGTACGGCGGATGGCCGAGGCCGGTGCCGACTCCGTCGTCCTGCAGCCGACCGCCGACGAGCCCGACCCGGAGGGGTTCGTCCGGTTCGCGGCCGAGCAGGTCAGGCCGCTGGTCGACTGACCGGCAGCCGGGAGGTCCGCCGTCAGCGGCCGGCTATTCGTTGGCCGCGCTCCGCCGCGTTCGCGACGATCAGTTCATGGACAGGGAACACATCCCCAGCGAGCACGTCCCCAGTCAGCACACCCCCACTCAGCACCCCCCCACCTTCGACGAACTCGTCGCCGAGGGAGCCTCCGTCCCCACCGAGGGCTGGGACTTCTCCTGGTTCGAGGGCCGGGCCACCGAGGCGCGGCCCTCCTGGCGGTACGCCGAGTCGCTGGCCGGGCGGCTCGGCGCCGCGACCGCCGTACTGGACATCCAGACCGGAGGAGGGGAGGGCCTGGACTTCGCGCTCGGCCGGGCGGCCTCCGCACCGGCGCTTCTCGCCGCCACCGAGGGCTGGCCGCCGAACGTCGCCAAGGCCACCGCCCTGCTCGGGCCGCGCGGTGTCGTGGTCGTGGCCGCCCCGGAGGACGCGCCGCTGCCGTTCGCGGACGGCGCCTTCGACCTGGTCGTCAGCCGGCACCCCGTCACACCGCACTGGGCCGAGATCGCGCGGGTGCTCCAGCCCGGCGGCACGTACTTCGCCCAGCACGTCGGGCCGGCCAGCGTCTTCGAGCTGGTGGAGTACTTCCTGGGGCCCCAGCCCGAGGAGGTACGCCGCGGGCGCGACCCGGAACGGGAGCGCGCCGACGCCGAGGCCGCCGGGCTGGAGGTCGTGGATTGGCGGGCGGAGCGGATGCGGGTCGAGTTCCACGACATCGCCGCCGTCGTGCGCTTCCTGCGGAAGGTGGTGTGGATGGTGCCCGGCTTCACCGTCAAGGCGTACGAGCCGCGACTGAGGGCGCTGCACCAGCTGATCCAGGCGGAGGGCGCGTTCGTCGCCCACAGCACCCGGCACCTGTTTTTTCGTGGCCCGGAAGCCCACCTGCCCGTGAGCCCGCTTGCGCCCGGAAGTCCGCCTGCGCCTGTAAGCCCGCCCGCCCCGTAAACCCACCCGCCCGTCAGCCTGCCTGGTTGCCTTGATTGCTTCTCCACTCCCACCAGCCACTTTGTTCACAGTGTTTTCACATTGTTATGGGAAACGGCTCGATCCACCCCCTCCCCTCACGTAAGTTCAGACCAAGGCAATTCGCGTGAGCAAAGCTGCGCGGCGGGACCGCGCAGTGGAGGGGGCTGTGCGGTGCCCGGCCTGACCTCCGCTTTCCCTTCCCCCGCCACGCGGCGAGCCCTCGCCGGCCGCGCGTCAAGCGGATGCCGTCGCGTTCGTGTCGCCCGCAAGGGGGACCCCGCGAGGGTCCGGCCCGAAGGTGTGAACCGGCCGGAACCCCTTGTGAAAGGCGCTTTCCGCGACCAGCGGGGCGTCGCCGGGCAACTTCGGAGAGTAGTTGTGGCGCGCCGATGTGCGCGCCGGCCCTTACGAAGGGTTATGGTGGAAACCCCCCCTCGGGCCGGTCCGTCTCCCCCCCACGGACCGGCCCGTTTCTTTTCCCCTCCGCCGGGCCCCGGAAACGGCTCCGCCCGCCGCAGGAGTAGGCTTCGCCCCCGGGGACCGCCATACGGACAGGGGCGCACCCGTATCCGCGCCCGGCCATCAGGCGCCGCAGGCGCGCCGTGCCCGTCCCCTGTCCGATCCGCACCGGAGGGGCTGACAATCACGTGAACCTGCGCGACAAGCTGCGCGGCCTGCTGGTCAGGCTCTACGCACGCCGGGTGGAAGGCCACCTGGACCACGCTCAGGTGCCCAAGCACATCGGCGTGATCATGGACGGCAACCGCCGCTGGGCGAAGGCGGCGGGCTCCAGCACCGTGCACGGCCACCGGGCCGGCGCCGAGAAGATCGAGGAGTTCCTCGGCTGGTGCACCGAGACGGACGTCGAGGTCGTCACGCTCTGGCTGCTGTCGACGGACAACTTCGACCGGCCGCGGGAGGAACTGGTCCCGCTGCTCGGCATCATCGAGGACGTCGTGCGCACCCTCGCCGCCGACGGCCGCTGGCGGGTGCACCACGTGGGCACCATGGACCTGCTGCCGGCGGGCATGCAGACCACCCTGAAGGAGGCCGAGGAGGCCACCGCCCACATCGACGGGATACTGGTCAACGTCGCCATCGGCTACGGCGGCCGGCAGGAGATCGCCGACGCGGTCCGCTCGATGCTGCACGAGGCGGCCGAGCAGGGCACCTCCCTGACGGAGCTGGCCGAGGCGGTCGACATCGACATGATCGGCCGTCACCTGTACACCGGCGACCAGCCCGACCCCGACCTGGTCATCCGCACCAGCGGCGAGCAGCGGCTGTCCGGATTCATGCTGTGGCAGACCGCCCATTCGGAGTACTACTTCTGCGACGTCTTCTGGCCGGCCTTCCGCAAGGTCGACTTCCTGCGCGCCCTGCGCGACTACGCGGCACGCCACCGGCGTTACGGCGGCTGACGCACGAAAGTCCCCCTGAGGGGGGTACGGGTACCCCTTCCGGCGCGGGGCAAACGCCGGCAAGACGGCGCATGTCACCAGGAGTTCACCGGCGCGCCGTCATATGCCGTGGCATGGCATCGCCTGTTCGAGGGCATAGAGCAGACAGGTCGACGCCCGAACCACGGGTGTCGGATCTCAGCGGGCGGCACGGGGTCGTCCGCCCGGGAGGTCCTTTGCACCAGCCTCACCGTGCGGTCTCGGCACGGAAGCAGCGGCGGAGGGCCGGTTTCCGGCCCGCGGTGCACGAGGGCCGTCGACCGGCCTGGATCTCTCCCGCCTCCCGGCCCAGCTTCCGCTCCGTCGCTCCCCGACCTCATCCGAGGGGGTACGTCCTTCCGTGGTGACCAGCGCACAGCGCCACAAGCCAGACCGGCGCACCTATGTTCTCGACACCAGCGTCCTGCTGGCCGACCCGAACGCTTTGAGCCGCTTCGACGAGCACGAGGTCGTGCTCCCCGTCGTCGTGGTGACGGAGCTGGAGGCCAAGCGGCACCATCCCGAACTCGGCTACTTCGCCCGGCAGGCCCTGCGCCTGCTCGACGACCTCCGGGTGCGGTACGGGCGTCTCGACGCCCCCATCCCCACCGGCGACCTCGGCGGGACCGTGCGTGTCGAGCTCAACCACTCGGACCCCAGCGTGCTGCCCAGCGGCTACCGCCTGGGGGACAACGACTCCCGCATCCTCGCGGTCGCCCGCAACCTGCAGGCCGAGGGGTTCGACGTCACCGTCGTGTCGAAGGACCTGCCGCTGAGGATCAAGGCCTCCTCGGTCGGCCTGCTGGCCGAGGAGTACCGCGCGGAGCTCGCCATCACGGACTCCTCCGGCTGGACCGGGATGTCCGAACTGACCCTGGCGGCCGAGCAGGTGGACATCCTCTTCGAGGAAGGGCACATCCACGTCCCCGAGGCGGCGGACCTGCCCGTGCACACGGGCCTGACCATCCACTCCGAGCGCGGCCGGGCCCTCGGCCGGGTGACGCCGGACGGCATGGTCCGGCTGGTGCGCGGCGACCGGGAGGCGTTCGGCATCAAGGGGCGCAGCGCCGAGCAGCGCATCGCGCTCGACCTGCTGCTCGACCCGGAGGTGGGGATCGTCTCGATGGGCGGCCGGGCCGGCACCGGCAAGTCGGCGCTGGCGCTGTGCGCGGGCCTGGAGGCGGTGCTGGAGCGCCGCCAGCACGAGAAGATCATGGTCTTCCGCCCGCTGTACGCGGTCGGCGGGCAGGAGCTGGGCTATCTGCCCGGCACCGAGGCGGAGAAGATGAGCCCCTGGGCGCAGGCCGTCTTCGACACCCTCTCGGCGGTCACCAGCCGCGAGGTCATCGAGGAGGTCACCGCGCGCGGCATGCTGGAGGTGCTGCCGCTCACCCACATCCGCGGGCGCTCGCTGCACGACGCGTTCGTCATCGTGGACGAGGCCCAGTCGCTGGAGCGGAACGTCCTGCTGACCGTCCTGTCGCGGATCGGGGCGAATTCCCGGGTGGTGCTCACCCATGACGTGGCCCAGCGGGACAACCTCCGGGTCGGGCGCTACGACGGTGTCGTCGCCGTCGTCGAGAGACTGAAGGGGCATCCGCTGTTCGCGCACGTCACCCTCAACCGGTCCGAGAGGTCCCAGATCGCCGCGCTTGTGACCGAAATGCTGGAGGAAGGGCAGATCTGATCCGCTTGTGACCCTCTGATCCACTCGCCCATCCGCGGGCGATTGAGGGTGACTTGGCGCCGTCCGGAAAGGCGAAGAGCCTAGCCGGACGGCGCCTTCGCTTGTGCGGAAACCACGAAATCCCCGGGGCCGAACGGGATGTGAGCTTTCACACGCAACTCGGAATTGCCTCACGGCGTCGCCTTGCGGCAGAGTCTCACTCCTGTCAGGCCCCGCATACGACACACCTGTATCCGTACCCCCAGCGGTGCGGGACAACTGAAGTACCCCGCTAACTCCATAGCAACCGTCGTATGCCGCCCGAGCACCATGCGGCGCTCCCCGCGAGGGAGTTGCCCACCGGGCCCGCGCCTCCCGTGACCCCGTAGTTGGGGAGGCCAGTGCCAGGGGCACGATTGCGTCCGCCAGGGTCACCGAAGCGGGCGATGCTGGAAGGAAACCGTGTGAGCCGGATTTCGGTCCGGGGACTCGCAGTGGCCTCGGCCACCGCGGTCACCGCAGTCGGAAGCGTCGTCGGCGTTGCCTCGGGCAGCACCGCGCAGAACAACGACGCCGAGGCGGCGGCAACCGACCTGACGCTCCTCGCGGACATACCCGCGGGCCAGCAGGCCCAGGTGCAGACCGCCTCCCTGACGCAGCAGGCCGACGTCCAGGCCATCGCCGCGGACGCGAGCGCCAAGAAGGACGCCGAGGAGGCGGCCCGCAAGAAGGCCGCCGAGACCGCGATCGCGAAGAAGGAGCAGGCCGAGAAGGCCGCTCAGGAGGCCAAGGAAGCCAAGGAGCGCGAGGAGGCCGAGCAGAAGGCCAGCCGCGACGCCGCCCGGGCCGACGCCTCCACCTTCGCCGTCCAGAGCTCGTACTCCATCGCGCAGATCCAGTCGATGGCGCGCCAGATGGTGCCCGGCGACCAGTGGACCTGCTTCAGCAACATCGTGGACCACGAGTCCGACTGGAACTACCGCGCGGTCAACCCCTCTTCCGGCGCCTACGGCCTCTTCCAGGCACTGCCCGGGTCCAAGATGGCGTCCGTCGGCGCCGACTGGCAGACCAACCCGGCCACGCAGATCAAGTGGGGCCTCAACTACATGAACGAGCGCTACGGCAGCCCCTGCGGCGCCTGGTCGTTCTGGCAGGCCAATCACTGGTACTAGGCCGCCCCCCGCGACCTGCGGTTTGCACCCCGCTCGGCTTCGCGCAGCCCCTCGCCGTTCTACGGTGAGGGGCTTTCGCCCTGTACGGTCTGTCGGGACGACTCCAGGGAGGAGTGGTGGGGACCCGACGGGGGAGAGGGACGGAACATGTCGCGAGTGCCAGGGTGGCTCGGCCGGCTGGGCGCCGGACTGAACCGCATGGGCAGACAGTGGGAGGAACGCCGCGCGGAGGCCGAGCGGGAGCACGCGGACACCGCACGTGAGCCGGCCGGAACGCCGGCGCAGGTGCCGCCGCCCCCCGGATACGCCCCGGCCGTCGCGCCCCGCCCCGACCCGGCGCAGGCCGTGCCGTGGGGCGTCAGGGTCGCCGCCGAGGCCGGCTGGCGGCTGCTGGTGCTGGCGGGCACCGTCTGGGTGCTCATGCGGGTCATCAGCGCCGTCCAGCTCGTGGTGCTGGCCTTCGTCGCCGCGCTGCTGATGACGGCGCTGCTGCAGCCGACCGTCGGCCGGCTGCGCCGCCTCGGGGTGCCGCGCGGCCTGGCCACCGCGCTGGCCGCGCTGCTCGGGTTCGTGGTGATGGGCCTGGTCGGCTGGTTCGTGACCTGGCAGGTCATGGAGAACATCGACGACCTCTCCGACCAGGTGCAGGACGGCATCGACGAGCTGCGCCGCTGGCTGCTGGACAGCCCGTTCCACGTCACCGACAAGCAGATCAACGACATCGCGGAGAACCTGCGCGAAGCGATCGGCGCCAACACCGACCAGATCACCTCGGCCGGCCTGGAGGGCGTGACGGTCGTCGTCGAGACGCTGACCGGCATCCTGCTCGCCGTCTTCTCCACGCTCTTCCTGCTCTACGACGGCCGGCGCATCTGGGAGTGGACGCTGAGGCTGGTCCCGGCCGCCGCCCGGCCCGGTGTGGCGGGCGCGGGACCGCGGGCCTGGCGGACGCTGACGGCGTATGTGCGCGGCACGGTGATAGTGGCCCTGATCGACGCCATCTTCATCGGCCTCGGCATCTACTTCCTGGATGTGCCGATGGCCGTGCCGCTGGCGGTGTTCATCTTCCTGTTCGCCTTCATCCCGCTGGTCGGCGCCGTGGTCTCCGGGGCGCTGGCGGTGGTCGTCGCGCTGGTCACCCAGGGCGTGTTCACCGCCGTGATGACGCTGGTCGTGGTGCTCGCGGTGCAGCAGATCGAGGGGCACATCCTGCAGCCGTTCATCCTCGGGCGGGCCGTGCGGGTGCATCCGCTCGCCGTGGTGCTGTCGGTCGCGGCGGGCGGCATGGTCGCCGGGATCGGCGGGGCGGTGGTCGCCGTACCGCTGGTGGCGGTGACGAACACGGTCGTCGGCTATCTGCGGGCGTACTCCACGGAGTCCGCGCTGCGGCACTCCCCGCCGCCGCACGGTGCCACGGCGACCGACGCGGCGCCGGGCGTGCCGCCCTCCGAGCCGGACGCCTGACCCTTCCCGGGAACGGCGAAGGCCCCGTCCACCGGTGGGTGGACGGGGCCTTCGGCGCTTGGTCAGCGAACCGGCCGGGTCACTCGGCCAGGACCGCCTCGGCGTCCAGCGTGACGCCGACCGCCTGGATCACGGAGGCGATCTTGAAGGCCTCCTGGATCACGTCGCGGTCGAGGCCCGCCTTGCGCAGCACCTGCTCGTGCGAGTCCAGGCACATGCCGCAGCCGTTGATCGCGGACACGGCGAACGACCACAGCTCGAAGTCGACCTTGTCGACGCCGGGGTTGCCGATGACGTTCATCCGCAGACCGGCGCGCAGGGTGCCGTACTCGTGGTCGGACAGCAGGTGGCGGGTGCGGTAGAAGACGTTGTTCATCGCCATGATGGCCGCCGCGGACTTGGCCGCGGTGTAGGCCTCCGGCGTGAGGTTCGCCTTCGCCTCCGGCTCCAGCTCACGCAGCACGATCGGGGAGCGCGAGGCGATGGCGGTCGCCAGCACGGTGCCCCACAGCTGCTGGGCGGGGAGGTCGGAGTTGCCGATGACCGAGCCCAGGTTGAGCTTCAGGTCCTTGGCGTAGTCCGGTATACGGGACTTCAGCGCGTCGAGCGACATGGGTCACTCACCAGCCAGCAGCGCGACCGGGTCCAGGGTCTCGTCGCCCTTGTTCCAGTTGCAGGGGCACAGCTCGTCCGTCTGCAGGGCGTCGAGGACCCGCAGGACCTCCTTGGGGTTACGGCCGACGGAGCCGGCGGTCACCATGGTGAACTGGATCTCGTTGTTCTGGTCCACGATGAAGACCGCGCGCTTGGCGAAGCCCTCCTCGTCCTCGATGCCGAGGGCACGCATCAGCTCGTGCTTGGAGTCGGCCATCATCGGGAACGGCAGGTCGCGCAGGTCGTCGTGGTCCTTGCGCCAGGCGTGGTGGACGAACTCGGAGTCGCCGGAGAAGCCGAGGACCTGGGCGTCACGGTCGGCGAACTCGTCGTTCAGCTTGCCGAAGGCCGCGATCTCGGTCGGGCACACGAAGGTGAAGTCCTTGGGCCAGGCGAAGATCACCTTCCACTTGCCCTCGTAGGTCTTGTGGTTGATCTTCTCGAACTCCTTGCCCTTCTCCAGCGAGACGCAGGCGGTCAGTTCGAACTCGGGGAACTTGTCACCGACAGTGAGCACTAGCTCTCCTTGCAGCGCAGCGAAGAAACACCCGCTTTTGACGGGTGTTTCCCATGGGTTGGACGAGCATGATCGTGGCACAGCGCGCATTGATTAGTGAAATAGCTACACTTGGTCGCGTTGATCGGAGGTAGCTATTAGTGACTGTAGGTAACGTGAACCCCATGGGTCATGCCGGCAAGCGGCGCCAGCCCAGTCTCGCCCAGCTGAGGGCCTTCGCCGCCGTCGCCGAGCATCTGCACTTCCGGGACGCCGCCGCGGCGATCGGCATGAGCCAGCCCGCGCTCTCCGGCGCCGTCTCCGCCCTGGAGGAGGTGCTGGGAGTGACCCTCCTCGAGCGTACGACCCGCAAGGTGCTGCTCTCGCCCGCCGGCGAGCGCCTAGCCGTCCGCGCGAAGGCGGTCCTGGAGGAAGTGGGCGCGCTGATGGAGGAGGCCGAGGCGGTGCGGGCGCCCTTCACCGGGGCGCTGCGGCTCGGCGTGATCCCCACGGTCGCGCCGTATCTCCTGCCGACCGTGCTGCGCCTCGTCCACGAGCGCTACCCCGACCTCGACCTCCAGGTCCACGAGGAGCAGACCTCCAACCTCCTCGACGGCCTCACCAGCGGCCGCCTCGACCTGCTGCTGCTCGCGGTGCCGCTGGGGGTGCCGGGGGTGGTGGAACTGCCGCTGTTCGACGAGGACTTCGTCCTGGTCACCCCGCTCGACCACCGGCTCGGCGGCCGGGAGGGCATCCCGCGCGAGGCGCTGAAGGAACTCAACCTGCTGCTCCTGGACGAGGGCCACTGCCTGCGCGACCAGGCCCTCGACATCTGCCGCGAGGCCGGCCGCGAGGACGCCCCCGTGACGACCACCGCCGCCGGCCTGTCCACCCTCGTCCAGCTGGTCGCGGGCGGCCTCGGCTGCACGCTGCTGCCGCGCACCGCCCTCAAGGTGGAGACCAGCCGCAGCAACCAGCTCCTCACCGGCTACTTCGCCGACCCCGCCCCCACCCGCCGCATCGCCCTGGCCATGCGAGCGGGCGCCGCCCGCGGCGCCGAATACACAGAACTGGCCTCCGCCCTACGCGACGCCCTGCGCCCCCTGCCGGTAAGGGTGGTGGAGGAAACAGGCTGAGCCGCCTCCGGCACGGGGCACTGGAAAGCAAGGCCCAGTCACCCCACCCCCGGGGGCGCGGGGAACTGCGCGCCCAGCCCCCACCGGCCCGCAGCCGCCCGCGACCCCGAACCACCCCCTCGGACGGCCCCCGTCACACGCTGCCGCAACAGCCGAGCCCCAGTCACCCCACCCAGGGCCGCGGGGAACTGCGCGCCCAGCCCCCACCGCCCCACAGCCGCCCGCAACCCCGAACCACCCCCTCGGACGGCCGGCGTCACACGCTGCCGCAACAGCCGAGCCGCAGTCACCCCACCCAGCGGCGCGGGGAACTGCGCGCCCAGCCCCCACCGGCCCGCAGCCGCCCACGACCCCGAACCACCCCCCCGTGGGCGCCCAGGCCCGCGGAGCTACTCCGTGCGCAGACCATCCGGCCGCATCAGCCGAATCAGCGGCGGCATGCTGAGCAGCGTGACGACAAGCACCACCCCCGCACCCATCCCCGTCATCGCCAGCACACTCGCCCAGTCCACCCGCACCGCGGTGTCCGTCATCTTCAGCAGCACCGTGCCCAGCGTCAGCCCCACCACGCAGGCCAGCGCGAGACCGAGCGCGATCGGCACCGCCGTCTGCCACAGCACCGACAGACTCAGCGTCGAGCGCCGCGTGCCGAAGGCGACCAGTGAGGACAGCAGCTTGCGGCGTTCCCGCAACTGCTCCAGCTGGGAGACGAGCAGACTCGCCCCGATCAGCAGCAGCACACAGCTCGCGCCGACGAACAGGCCGGTGCGGATGGCCGCGAACCGGTTGCTCTGCTCGGCGGCCACCCAGGTCATCGGCTCGACGAACGGGTCGATGTCCGCGGCGGTGTTGCGCACGTGTTCCCGGGCGTCCGGTACCGACCCGTCCAGCCGCAGATAGAGCTGTCCGGGCACGGCCGCCGCGGCCTCGCGGGGCAGGGCGCCCGGGGTGAGCAGGATGCCGCCGCGCCGGACGCCGGTGGGGTCCGGGACCGCGCGGGCCCGCTGGATGTCCTCCGGCACGGGCCAGGCGACCGGCGTCGCCTCGTCGCCGGACGAGGTGGTGTTGAAGTACAGCGTGGCGCCCGGCCGGGCCAGCGCGGGTCCGTCGGTGTCGTACTCGGCGCCCTCCAGCACGAACACGTCGCCGTCCCGGCAGGAGGGCAGCGCGGCCAGCTCCCGCAGGGACCCGCAGTCGCCGACGGCGACCTGCGTGAACCGCTCCGGCTCCTCGGCGCGGTCGCCGACCATGCCCTCGGAGAAGCCGTACACCCGGGTGACGCCCTCGGTCGCCTCGAAGCGGGCGCGGGCGGCGTCGAGCGAGAGGCCCGCCGGGACGCCGACCTGCATCTGGGCGCGGGTGAGGTCCTGCCCGGTGTTCTTCGTGTAGTCGTCCTCGACGCCCGCGAACAGCATCTGCAGCGCGATCGCCCCGGCCACCGCCACCGCGATGCCGTTGACCATGCGGGCCGCCGAGCCGCTGCTCAGCTGGAGCCGCCGTACGGCGAGCTGCCAGGACACCGCACCCGCGCCGAGCCGGGCGACGACGGCCTCGACGATCCACGGCAGCAGCGCGGTCACGCCGACCAGCAGCAGCAGCACACCGCCGGTGACGAGGTACTGGTTGAACTCGCCCTCGTCCCGCCCGTTGCCGATCATCGGGTAGAGCATCGCGAGGCCCGCCAGCGGCAGCAGCAGCCGCCACCACAGCCGGCGCCGCGCGGGCCGTGCCGTGCGCACCACCCCGAGGGGTTCGATCACCACGCCGCGCAGCGCGGCCTGGGTGACCAGCACGGCCGCGGCCGGCACCGCGACGGCGACCAGCAGCGCGAGCAGCGGCGAGGGGTCCAGGTAGCTGGGGAAGGCGCTGAACCGGAACACCTCCACCGACCCCGCCCACTGGCGGCCGATCAGGAAGAACCCGGTGCCGAAGACCAGCCCGAGCAGCGCTCCGGCCATCGCCTCGCCCGCCGCCACCCGCCGCGTCATCCGGCTGTCGGCGCCGACCAGCCGCAGGGCGGCCAGCCGCCGGTCGCGGCGCTCGCCGCCGAACCGCACGGCCGTGGCGACGAAGACGCCGACCGGCATCAGCAGCACCACGAAGATGACCAGGATCAGCAGGAGCAGCACCGGGTCCATCCGCTCCGTCGACGGCAGCGGATCACCGAACCGGTCGATCCGGGACGCCCCGTCGTCCAGCCGTGCCGCGAGCCCCTCGCCGCCCCGGTAGAAGGCCAGTTCCTGCGAGCCGATCAGCCCGCTCTCCCCGATGGTGCCGGTGATCCGCTGCGGCAGCCGGTCGCGCAGCAGCTTCCCCCCGTCCGACTCCAGCAGCCGCTTCAGGGCGGGCGAGACGACCATCTCGTCCACGCCGGGGAGCCTGTCCAGGCCGGGCGGCACGGGAGCGTGCGGCCCCTCCGGCTCCAGCACCCGTCCGCGGATGTCCTTGTCGCGGAAGGTCGTACCGGCGTTGGCGACGAGCAGGGTGTCGTCGCCCTTCTCCAGCTCGGTCTGGCCGAACCGGAGGTCCGAGCGGGCGCTCTCCCGGTCGTGCCGTGCCTCCAGCGCGTTCGGGATCGCGGTCGTGAGCAGCAGCAGCGCCACCCCGAGCCCGACTCCGACGGCGGTCAGCAGGGCGCGGATCCACCCTTCCCGCCCGCCGGCGAACGCGAACCGGAACCCGAGTCCCAGGTCCCTCGCCCACTGCCGCAGGTTCATACGATCCGCTCCATGTCCCGTGACTTGCCGTCCCGTACGACGATCTCGCGGTCGGACCAGGCGGCGACCCGCGCCTCGTGGGTGACGAGCACGACGGCCGCGTTGGCCGACCGGGCCGCGTCCGTCAGCAGCTCCATCACGCGCTCGCCGTTGAGGGAGTCGAGCGCGCCCGTCGGCTCGTCGGCGAACAGCACCCGCGGGCCCGTCACCAGCGCCCGCGCCACGGCGACGCGCTGCCCCTGCCCGCCGGAGACCTCGCCGGGCCGCTTCTTGGCGATGCCGTCGACCTCCAGCCGGGCCATCCACTCCAGCGCCGTGCGCTCGGCGGCCCGGCGGGGCGTGCCGTTCAGCCGCAGCGGCAGCGCCACGTTCTCCACGCAGGTCAGCTCCGGCACCAACTGCCCGAACTGGAACACGAACCCGAACTCGCTGCGCCGCAGCGCGCTGCGCCCGGCGTCGCTCATGGTGGCCAGCTCCCGCCCGGCGTACGTGATCGACCCGGCGTCGGGGGTGACGATCCCGGCGAGGCAGTGCAGCAGGGTGGACTTTCCGGACCCGGAGGGGCCCATCACGGCGACGACCTCGCCGGGGTGGATGGAGAACCCGGCGCCGTCCAGCGCCGTCGTCGGCCCGTACGTCTTGCGCAGCCCTTCGGCCACGAGCAGGGCTCCGGCGGGGGCGCTCACTCGGACACCACCGCCGCGGCCAGCTTGTCGAGACGCGCGGCGGTCAGCTCCAGCCAGCGCAGGTCGGCCTCCAGGTGGAACAGGGCGTGGTCGCAGATCAGCTGGTCGGCGAGGTCGCCCTTGCGCTTGCGGTCGGTGAGGATCCGCATCATGCGCAGGTGTTCGGCGCGCTGGCCGTCGAGGATGTCGGCGGCGTCGCGGTGGGTGAGGAGGGCGAGGACGACCTTGGTGTAGAGGGTCGACTGCAGGTACGGCTCGGGCTTCTCCGGGGTGGCGAGCCAGCGTTCGACATCGGTGATCCCGGCGTCGGTGATCGCGTACCGCTTGCGCTCCGGGCCGCCGCCGGGCTCGATGCCGTCGACTTCGACGAGCCCGTTCTTCAGCAGGCGGGACATCGTCGAGTAGACCTGGCCGTAGTGCAGCGGCCGGTCCTGACCGAACTTCGCGTCGAAGGCGCGCTTGAGGTCGTAGCCGTGGCGGGGGCCGGACTCGAGCAGGCCGAGAAGAGTGTGACCGATGGACATGGCGGCCACTCTACACACCATGTATACGTCGTGTGTATACGCCCCGTGTCTAGTTGTCGCTCCGCTCGCCCCGGCCGCCCGCCGGGCCCTTGGGCGGCCGGCCCCGACGCGGGATCGGCCCCGCCTCGCCGGGCAGCCGGCCGGACTCGGCCAGTGCCCGGCGCAGCAGGAACTCGATCTGCGCGTTGGCCGAGCGCAGCTCGTCACCGGCCCAGCGGGCCAGCGCCTCGTACACCAGCGGGTCGAGCCGCAGCAGCACCTGCTTGCGCTCCTGCCGCGGCCGGCGCCGGGGAGCGGGTCCCTCCGCGGAGTCCGTCACTGGTAGAGCGTCCCGGTGTTGAGGACCGGCTGCGCGGAGCGGTCCCCGCACAGCACCACCATGAGGTTGGACACCATCGCCGCCTTCCGTTCGGAGTCGAGTTCCACGATGTCCCGCTCGGCGATCCGGTCCAGGGCCGCCTCGACCATGCCGACCGCGCCGTCCACGATCTGCCGCCGCGCCGCGACCACCGCGCCGGCCTGCTGGCGCTGGAGCATCGCCGAGGCGATCTCGGGGGCGTAGGCGAGGTGCGTGAAGCGGGACTCGATGATCCGCACGCCGGCCGCCTCGACGCGCGCCTGCAGCTCGACGGCCAGCTTCTCGGTGATCTCCTCGGCGTTGCCGCGCAGCGAGAGCCCGTCCTCGTCGTGGGCGTCGTACGGGTACTCGATGGCGATGTGCCGGACGGCCGCCTCGGTCTGGGTGGAGACGAACTCGATGTAGTCGTCCACCTCGAAGGTGGCCTGCGCGGTGTCCTCGACCTTCCACACCACGACCGCGGCCAGCTCGATCGGGTTGCCGTAGGCGTCGTTGACCTTCAGGACGGCGGTCTCGTGGTTGCGGACCCGCGTCGAGATCTTGGTGCGGGAGGTGAGCGGGTTCACCCAGCGCAGTCCGTCCTGGCGGATCGTGCCCCGGTAGCGCCCGAAGAGCTGCACCACGCGGGCCTCGCCCGGCGCCACCATGTTCAGCCCGCACATGGCGACGAACGCGGCGACGCCGGTCAGGACGCCGAGGGCGATCAGCGCGGCCTTGGCGCCGGCGGCCGTCACGGTCGTCGCGGCGACGACCATGGCGATGCCGCCGAGCAGCCCGAGCAGGCCCAGCAGCAGGGCGAGTCCGCCGCCGATGCTGTGCGCGGTGAACTCCCGGACGCGCGGCTCGGGCATGTCGGGCAGATCGGCGACGGCGGCGGTGTCGTGTGTGGCCATGGGTGGCCCCCCGTTCTCGTACGGCTTAGCTTCGATCTAGCTAAGTGATATCACTTTACCCCGTCACGGCAACCACAGCCCCCTCTCAAGCGTCGGTTCCGGTGGGGCGGGTGCTGATTGTCACGTCCAGAAAAGGCCGGATCGAACCGACTTGGTCACATAGAGCGGTGTTAGCTTTCAGAGCTGACCTGACGCACGCGACTTGTGTGACAACCGAGAACGAAGCGGAGCAGACGCACTCATGGGACGAGCGGAAGAGAGACGAGCGCGACAGCGCGGTGGCCGCCGCGCGGCGCCCCGGCGCCGCCGTTCGTCGGGGGCGGCGGGCGCGACCGGCAAGAGCGGCATACGCCGGCTGTTCACCTGGAAGAAGATCCTCGGCACGTTCCTCGGGACGTGCCTGCTCGGCATCGGCGCGTTCGTCGTGCTGTACCTGATGATCGACATCCCCCAGGGGAACGCCCTCGCCAAAGAACAGGGCAACGTCTACAAGTACAGCGACGGCGCCACCCTCGCCCGCAAGGGCCTCAACCGTGAGGTCGTCGACCTCGCCGAAGTGCCCAAGCCCGTCCAGAAGGCCTTCGTCGCCGCCGAGAACAAGTCCTTCTACAGCGACTCCGGCGTCGACCTGAAGGGCACCGCCCGCGGTGTCCTCAACACCCTCTCCGGCAAGGGCAAGCAGGGCGGCTCGACGATCACCCAGCAGTACGTCAAGAACTACTACCTCACCCAGGACCAGACGGTCAGCCGCAAGCTCAAGGAGCTGGTCATCTCCCTGAAGGTGGACCGCCGGATGTCGAAGGACGAGATCCTCGCGGGCTACATGAACACCAGCTTCTACGGCCGCGACGCCTACGGCATCCAGGCCGCCGCCCAGTCGTACTACCGCGTCGACGCCGCCGACCTCAGCCTCGAACAGGGCGCCTACCTGGCCGCGCTGCTCCAGGCGCCCAACTCCTACGACTGGTCGATCGCCTCCCCCACCGGAAAGAGGCTGGTCCGCGAGCGCTGGGACTACGTCCTCGACAACATGGTCGAGGAGGGCTGGCTCGACGCCGGCAAGCGCGCCGCCATGACGTTCCCGGTGCCCAAGGACCCCAAGGCCGCCCCCGGGATGGAGGGCCAGAACGGCTACATCGTCGAGGAGGCCAACCGGGAACTCGCCCGGCAGCTGGTCGCCCAGGGCTCCGCCGCCGACATGGAAGAGGCCCTGACCAAGATCAAGCGCGGTGGCTGGACCATCACGGTCAACATCGACAGCAAGAAGCAGAAGCTGCTGGAGAAGGCCGTCGAGGACCAGCTGACCAGCAAGCTGGACCCGAAGAAGCGGGACGTCGACGCCGACGTCCAGGCCGGCGCCGTCTCCGTCGACCCGAAGACCGGCAGGGTCCTCGCCATGTACGGCGGCACGGACTACGTCGAGCACTACACCAACAACGCCACCCGCGACGACTACCAGCCCGCCTCCACCTTCAAGCCGATGATCCTGGCCGCCGCCCTGGAGGAGGGCGCCACCACCCAGGACGGCACCCCCATCACCGCGAGCACGGTCTACGACGGCGACAGCAAGCGCCCCGTCGTGGACAACGGCACCCGGGTCGGCTTCGCCCCGGAGAACGAGGACGACGTCGACTACGGCGACATCACCGTCCAGACGGCGATGAACAAGTCCGTCAACTCCGTCTTCGCGCAGATGGGCGTGGACGTCGGCATGCAGAAGGTGCTCGACGTCGCGGGCGAGCTGGGCATGGACACCGAGGAGCTGGAGGCCGTACCCGCCCAGACCCTCGGCTCGATGGGCGCGAGCCCGCTGGAGATGGCCGGCGCCTACGCCACCCTCGCCAACCACGGCAAGCAGGTCACCCCGACCCTGCTGAAGTCCGCCGAGCACCGCGCCACCACGGTCGACCTGCCCGACCCGGTCGGCGAGCGGGTCATCAGCCGCGAGGCCGCCGACACCGTCACCTCGGTCCTCACCGGCGTGGTCGACGACGGTACGGCCCGCCGCTCGGTCCGCGAGAACCCGCTGCGCAACGGCCAGCAGGTGGCCGGCAAGACCGGCACCTCCGACGACAACAAGTCGGCCTGGTTCACCGGCTACACCCCCGACCTGGTCACCTCGGTCGGCCTGTTCGGCGAGGACGACAAGCCCCCGCACGCACAGGTCCCGATGTACAAGGCCGGCGGCGAACCCCGCGTCAACGGCGGTGGCTTCCCGGCGCAGATCTGGGCCCAGTACACCTTCGGCGCGATGGACAAGGTGACCCGGTTCGACCTGAACACCACCCAGGGCGCCGCAGTCCGGCCCACCCCGACCCCGACGCCCACCCCGACCCCGTCCGAGGAGCCGACGACGCGGTCCCCGTCGCCGTCCGCCAGCGTGTCGGAGTCCCCGTCCCGGACGCCGTCGCAGACCCCGAGCCAGACGCCCACCCCGACCCCGACGCCGACCCCGACGCGAACGACGCCCACGGCGACCCCGCCGGCGAACGGCGGCGGAGACAACGGTGGCGGCGGTGGCCTGCCCGACAACCCCTTCGACCCCGAAGAGGACGATCAGTAAGAGGGCGACCAGCAAGGCTCTTGCGCCGCACCCGCCGGACGACGACGTCATCCGGCGGGTGCGGCGCTGTATCCGGTCCGCTGTATTCGGTTCCGCTATATCCGGTTCAGCTCGAACCAGACGACCTTCCCGGTGCTGAGCCGGGTCGCTCCCCACCGCCGAGCCATCCGGTTGACGAGATACAGCCCGCGCCCGCCTTCGTCGGTGGCCCGGGCCTGCCGCAGCCGCGGCAGCTGCGGCACGTCGTCGCCGACCTCGCAGCGCAGCACGTCGGTGCGCAGCAGCCGCAGCGTGACCGGCCGCGTGGCGTACCGCACCGCGTTGGTGACGACCTCGCTGACCAGCAGCTCCACCGAGTCGGTCAGCTCCTCCAGCCCCCACCGGGCCAGCGCCCGGCGGGCCAGCCGCCGGGCCCGGCCGGGCGCGGCGTCCTCCGGCTCCAGGTACCAGTAGGCGACATCGCTCGGCGCGATCCCGTCGAAGCGTGCCGCGAGCAGCGCGATGTCGTCGTCCCGGTCGCCCGGCCCGAGCATGTCCAGCACCTCGTCGCACAGCGCCTCCAGCGGCGGCGGGTGGTCGGGCCCGGTGAGCTGCGCGGTCGCGGCGAGCTTCTCGCGCAGCTGCTCTATGCCGGTCCACACGTCCCGCAGCCGGGACTCGACCAGACCGTCGGTGTAGAGCAGCAGCGTCGCCCCGGCGGGCGCGTCCAGCTCGACGGCCTCGAAGTCCACGCCGCCCACCCCGATCGGGGCGCCCGCGGGCACCCGCAGCACCTCCGCGCGCCCGCCCAGGTGCAGCAGCACGGGCGGCGGATGGCCGGCGTTGGCGATGGTGATGCGGTGCGAGACCGGGTCGTAGACGGCGTACAGGCAGGTCGCCATCCGGTCGGTGCCCAGCCGCTGGGCCTGCTCGTCGAGGTGGTGCAGCACCTCCTGCGGCGGCAGGTCAAGCCCGGCGAGGGTCTGCGCGGTCGTCCGCAGCTGGCCCATGATCGCGGCGGAGGTCATGGAGTGGCCCATGACGTCACCCACCACGAGCGCCACGCGGCTGCCGGGCAGCGGGATCGCGTCGTACCAGTCACCGCCCACCCGCGCGGTCTCCGCGGCGGGCAGATAGCGCGAGGCGAGCCGCACGCCGGTCGGCTGCGGCAGCGTCTCCGGGAGCATGGTGCGCTGCAGCTCGTCGGCGATGTACGCCTCCCGGCCGTACAGCACCGCCTTGTCGATGCCGAGCGCGCTGTGCGTGGCCAGCTGCGCGGCCACGAGGAGGTCGTCCGCCTCGAACGCGACCCGCTCCGGGCCGCGCAGGAACACGGCCGCGCCGATCACCCGGCGGCGCCCGCGCAGCGGCGCGAGGATGGCCCGCTGGCCGCCCGGGACGAGCGACTCGCCGTCCTCGCCGAGGAGTTCGGGCAGCGCGGCACGGGCGGCGGGCGCGTCCGCGAACACCGGACGCACGCCGCGCAGCACCTCGTTGAGGGCGCCGCCGGGGCGCACCTCGCACAGCTCCGCGGTGAGCGCGGACAGCTCGGACGGCTCCGGCTGGAACACCGGCAGGAAACCGCCCTCGGTGTCCCGCTCCTCCGGGATGCGGTCGGTGCGGCGCAGCCGCAGCACCACCGGGCCGGTGGGCCGCTCGTCGCCGACCGGCAGCGGGTCGCGCAGGTAGACCAGGATCGCGTCGGAGAAGGTCGGCACGGTCGCCCGGCACAGCCCCATCACGATCTCGTCCAGGTCGATGCCGCGGGCGATCCGCCGGGTCGCGGCGCCCACGAAGCGCAGCCGGTCGCCGTCCCGGCGCATGGGCGTGGGCCGGCCGGGCGGCAGGCCCTGGCCGGTACGGCGCTCCTGCTCCAGCCCGGGCGGCTGGACCGGGATGGCGTCCGGCGCCGACGCGGGACGGGGGCGGTGTTCCCCCACGCCCGGCTTCGCCCGCACGGGGGGCGCGCCCATCGACTCGGCGGCGGCCGGCTGGGAGTGCTCGGGTCCGGTGCCGTCGGACACCGCGGCCACCGGCGCGCCCGGAGGCGTCTCACCGGCACCGCGGGCCTGGGCCTGTGCCTGGGCCTGGGGTAATCCGGCGGCGCCGGGCGCGGGGCGCTGTGGCCCCGGGGCACGCAGGAGCGCCCCGCGGGGATCCGCGGGGTCGGTGCCCGCCTGGGGGCGCTCGAAGGAGGTCGGCTGCTCCGTCACGCGTGTCGCATCCATCCGTCCGGGGCTGCGCGCCGCGCGTTCCGCGTGCGCCGCTGCAGTTCGTCCCGCAGGAAGGCCGATACCCCGAATACGTGCCCGGGGAACGGATTTCCCGCGTGGTCAGAGGTTGTTCCCGTGCCACTCGCGGACCGGCCGCGGCCCGCACGGCCAGTGCGCTCGTACCCCTCGCTCACGTCCTGCCGCCCCTCGGTGACATGTGGTCAGGCCCGTTGCGCGCCCCGGGAGTTGCCGCCGCGCGCTCTTGCGGAGGACGATCCTACGTTTCTTGCCCGGGGGCGCATCAAGGGTCTCATGAGGACAGGTGCGCGGGCGTGCGATCCCAGTCGTCCGGGAGGACGGGGACGGACCAGGACGGATCCGGGCGCCAGTGCTGCCAGCCGTCCGAGAACGGCGGGCCCCAGGCACGGATCACCTCCACCGCGTCCCGCCCCGCCGCCCGCACCCGCTCGGCGAGCCGGTCGTCCACCAGGCCGTCCCGCTGCGCCTGGGCGAACTCGTCCTCGTCGCGCCAGTGCCAACTGCGGTCCGGGTGCACGGAGATGTCCAGGAAGTGGTCGGTGGAGTCGACCCCGCCGTCCCAGCGGGCCAGCGGCTCCTCCAGGTTCACGTACCAGTTCTTGAACCGCCAGCCCGGCTCCCAGAACAGCCACACCGACCACGGCTCGCCCGGCCGGGCCAGCTTCAGCACGCCGGTGCCGAACCAGCGGTCGCGCTGCACGGTGCGCGGCTTGGTGTAGCGGGTCTCCAGCGGCTCCAGATGCACGGGCGTGCCGTCGGCGAGCACCGGCTTCACACACTCGGTGCCGGGCGCCATCCAGACGGCCAGCACCTCCTCGTCGTCGCGTACGACGGTGACGGGGCGCGCGATGTGGAAGCGTTCGCCGGAGTTCTCCCGGTACCGCCACAGGATCTGACTCCCGGGCGCCCAGAAGGCCTTCGCGCCGCCCGCTTCCACGTCTCTCACCGTTCCGTCGTCCGCCATGCACAGATATTAGGTGCCGTTGTCATACGACGCTGCGGTACGCGTCACGGTTCACACGCGCGGAACCCACGGTCACGGACGTGTCATCCGCAGGACGTCCAGCGCCTCGTCGAGCTGCTCGACGGTGAGGTCGCCGCGCTCGACGTAGCCGCTCTCCAGCACCACCTGCCGGATCGTCTTCCGCTGCGCGAGCGCCGTCTTGGCGACCTTGGCGGCCTCCTCGTATCCGATGTACTTGTTGAGCGGGGTGACGACGCTGGGCGACGACTCGGCGTACTCGCGGGCGCGTTCGCGGTGGGCGACGATGCCGTCGACGGTGCGGTCGGCGAGCAGCCGCGACACGTTGGCGAGCAGCCGGACGGACTCCAGCACGTTCTTCCCGATGACCGGCAGCATGACGTTGAGTTCGAAGTTGCCGGCGGCTCCCGCGGCGGCGATGGTGGCGTCGTTGCCCATGACCTGCGCGGCGACCATGAGGGTGGCCTCGGGGATGACCGGGTTGACCTTGCCGGGCATGATCGACGAGCCCGGCTGGAGGTCGGGCAGGGAGATCTCGGCGAGCCCGGTGCGGGGGCCGGAGGCCATCCACCGCAGATCGTTGGCGATCTTCGTCAGCGACACGGCGATGACCCGCAGCTGACCGCTGGTCTCCACGATCCCGTCGCGGGCGCCCTGCGCCTCGAAGTGGTCGCGGGCCTCGGTGAGCGGCAGCCCGGTGGCCCGGGCGACCTCCTCGATGACGGCGGCGGAGAAACCGGGCGGCGTGTTGATGCCGGTGCCGACGGCGGTTCCGCCCAGGGGCAGTTCGGCGAGCCGGGGCAGGGACGCCCGCAGCCGCTCCACCCCGTACCGCACCTGCGCGGCGTAGCCCGCGAACTCCTGGCCCAGCGTCACCGGCGTCGCGTCCATCAGGTGCGTCCGCCCCGACTTCACGACGTCCGCGAACTCCTCCGCCTTGCGGGAGAGGGCGGCGGCGAGGTGCTCCAGCGCGGGGATCAGGTCACGGGTGACGGCGGCGGTGGCGGCGATGTGGATGGAGGACGGGAAGACGTCGTTGGAGGACTGCGAGGCGTTGACGTGGTCGTTGGGGTGCACCGGCTTGCCCAGCCGCTCACTGGCGAGGGTGGCGATGACCTCGTTGGTGTTCATGTTCGACGAGGTCCCGGACCCCGTCTGGAACACGTCCACGGGGAAGTGCTCGTCCCAGCGCCCCTCCGCGACCTCCGCGGCCGCCTCCTGGACGGCCTGCGCGATGTCCTCGTCCACCACTCCCAGCCGGGCGTTCACCTTCGCCGCCGCGGCCTTGATCCGCGCCAGCGCCTCGATGTGCGCCCGCTCGATCCGCTGCCCGGAGATCGGGAAGTTCTCCACCGCCCGCTGCGTCTGCGCCCGCCACTTCGCGTCCGCGGGGACCCGGACCTCGCCCATGGAGTCGTGCTCGATGCGGTATTCGCTCATACCGGCTATAGCGATCGACGCCGGTGTGATGTTCCGGGGGGCTCGGGCCGCCCCCCGGAAGGGCTAGGAAGAAGTTGCCCAGGGGGCGGAGACCCCTGGGCGGGACCGAAGGGGCGGCAGCCCCGTGGGGAGGGGACGGGCAGGGGCGGCGGGGGCGAGATCCGTCCCCGCCGCGACCCACGGCACTACGCCAGCCCGGGGCCCCGCACCGGGATGTGGGTGAACGTCGGCTCCGGAGCCGGGTTCTGGAAGAAGTCGTTGCCCTTGTCGTCGACCACGATGAACGCGGGGAAGTCCTCGACCTCGATCTTCCAGACCGCCTCCATCCCCAGCTCCTCGTACTCGACGACCTCGACCTTCTTGATGCAGTCCTGGGCGAGCCGGGCCGCCGGGCCGCCGATGGAGCCCAGGTAGAACCCGCCGTGCGCGGCGCACGCGTCGGTGACCTGCTTGCTGCGGTTGCCCTTCGCCAGCATCACCTTGGAGCCGCCGGCCGCCTGGAACTGCTCGACGTAGGAGTCCATCCGCCCGGCCGTCGTCGGCCCGAACGAGCCCGACGCGTAGCCCTCGGGCGTCTTCGCGGGCCCGGCGTAGTACACCGGGTGGTCCTTCAGGTACTGCGGCATCTCCTCGCCCGCGTCCAGCCGCTCCTTGATCTTCGCGTGCGCGATGTCCCGCGCCACCACCAGCGGACCGGACAGCGACAGCCGCGTCTTGACCGGGTACTTCGTCAGCTCGGCCAGGATGTCGTCCATCGGCTGGTTCAGGTCGATCTTGACGACGTCCCCGGCCTCCTCCAGCTGCGCGTCCGTCGTGTCCGGCAGGAACCGCGCCGGGTCGGTCTCCAGCTGCTCCAGGAACACGCCCTCGGCGGTGATCTTCGCGACGGCCTGCCGGTCGGCGGAGCAGGAGACGGCGATGGCGACGGGGCAGGACGCGCCGTGCCGCGGCAGCCGGACCACCCGCACGTCGTGGCAGAAGTACTTGCCGCCGAACTGCGCCCCGATCCCGATCTTCTGGGTCAGCTCGAAGACCTTCTCCTCCAGCTCCTTGTCCCGGAAGCCGTGCCCGAGCGGCGAACCCTCGGTGGGGATCTCGTCCAGGTAGTGCGCGGAGGCGTACTTCGCGGTCTTCAGCGCGTACTCCGCCGACGTACCGCCGACGACGATCGCCAAGTGGTACGGCGGGCAGGCGGCCGTGCCGAGCGAACGGATCTTCTCCTCCAGGAACTTCATCATGGAGGCCTCGTTCAGGACGGCCTTCGTCTCCTGGTACAGGAAGGACTTGTTGGCGGAGCCGCCGCCCTTCGCCATGAACAGGAACTTGTAGGCACCGCCGTCGGTGGCGTACAGCTCGATCTGCGCCGGCAGGTTGGAGCCGGTGTTCTTCTCCTCCCACATGGTGAGCGGAGCCATCTGCGAGTACCGCAGGTTGAGCTTGGTGTAGGCGTCGTAGATGCCGCGCGACAGGGCCTCCTCGTCGCGGCCCTCGGTCAGCACGTTCTGCCCGCGCTTGCCCATGACGATCGCCGTGCCGGTGTCCTGGCACATCGGCAGCACGCCCGCGGCCGCGATGTTCGCGTTCTTCAGCAGGTCCAGCGCCACGAACTTGTCGTTGCTCGACGCCTCGGGGTCGTCGATGATCCGCCGCAGCTGCGCCAGGTGCGCCGGGCGCAGGTAGTGCTGGATGTCGTGGATCGCCTCCTCGGCCAGCTTCCGCAGCGCCTCCGGCTCCACCTTCAGGAACGTCCGCCCGTCCGGCCCCTCGACCGTCGAGACACCCTCGGAGGTCACCAGCCGGTACGGGGTGGTGTCCTCTCCCATGGGGAGCAGATCGGTGTACGCGAACTCAGGCATCCTCGCCCATTCCTCACTCACGACAGACAGCGGCTGGCCTCCATTGGCAGCGTCCCCCAGCGTAGAACCTGGCTCCGACGGCGGGTCTGTGAGGTAAGGCTCAGTTCCCGGCCGTGCGGGGCTGTCGCGATCTATCGTGTTTCGCTACGCTGCTGTCGTGGACCTTCAGAAGCAGACCGCGCCGGCCTCCCGACGCGCCTCGCAGCTGCGCGACCCCGGCCGCCCCGACCCCGGACTGCGCGCCTCCGACGCCGACCGTGACCGCGTCGCGGACCTCCTCGGCCAGGCCCTCGCCGAGGGCCGCCTCACCCCCGAGGAGCACGCCGAGCGGGTCGCGGAGGCCTTCCGGGCCCGGACGGTCGGCGAGCTGGACCCGCTGGTGCGCGACCTGCCCGGCGGCCACCGGCAGCGCGCGGCCGCGAGCCCGTACGGCCTCGCGCCGGACCGCCCCACCGCCGCCCTGCCGCCCTACCCGGACGAGAACGTGGTGGCGGTGTTCAGCGCCGCGCTGCGCAAGGGCCGCTGGCGGGCCGGACGCCGGATCCACGCGTACGCGGTCTTCGGCAGCGTCGAGATCGACCTCAGCGAGGCGCTGTTCGAGTACCAGCAGGTCGTGGTGAAGGCCTTCTCGCTCTTCGGGCACGTCGAGGTCACCGTCCCCGAGAACGTCTCGCTGCGCGGCACCGGCGGCGGTGTGCTCGGCCAGTTCGAGGTGGACTCGCTGGACGCGGAGGACCCGGACGCGCCGGTCGTCTACGTCGACGGCTGGGCGGTCCTGGGGAACGTCGAGGCCCGTCCCCGGCGGGGAAGGACCGTCGCGGACATCCTCGACCGCGTCCGGCGCACGGCCGAGCGGGGTTTGCGGGGGCGCCACAACCGTTGACGGATGTGAATCGGGCCCCGGCGCGGGAGACCGACCAGGCGGTCGGGGACTCCCTGCATAGGCGCGCGTACAGCGGGTAGACCTTGCTGCATCGTCTCTCGCTCGCGAAGCCGTCGTCAGGAGTAGACCGTGCTGCAACCGCCGCCTTCGTCCCTGCAGGTAGCTGCTGTACCGGCCCCGCGGGTGCCGGCGCGAGACAGGGACCAGGACGCCCCCTGGCACACCGAGGCGGTGTGCCGGCGCGACGAGGCCGGACTGTTCTTCGCGCCCTCCAAGGAACCCACCGCCGCGCGCCTGTCGCGCGAGGAGGCGGCCAAGCGCGTGTGCGCGCGCTGCCCGGTGATGGTCGAGTGCCGCGAGCACGCCCTTCTCCAGCCCGAGCCGTACGGCGTGTGGGGCGGCCTGACCGCCGCCGAACGCCGCGTCGTCCTGGCCCGGCGCCGCCGCCGCGACCTGGAACTGAAGAAGGCGGCGCGGGCGGCGAGCCAGATAGCGGCGGCGGGCTGACCGCCCGCACACGCGAAACGGCACCCCCTCCGCACAGGGGGCGCCGTTCTCTTTGCGCGTGGCCGACGCTTTTCGCCGGGGGACCGCTCGACGCCGGGCGAGAGGTCCCACCCTCAGGGTCGCGGGGCTCGGAGGCCGCTCGAAGCCCCCTGAACAACCGTTACTTCGCGCGGTCGAAGTCGATCGCGCTGTACGCGCGCAGCTTGCTCAGCCGGTGCTCCGAGTCGATCCGCCGCACCGTCCCGGACTTCGACCGCATCACGATCGAGTCGGTCGTCGCCGTCTCCGACCGGTACCGCACACCCCGCAGCAGCTCACCGTCGGTGATGCCGGTGGCGACGAAGAACACGTTCTCCCCGGTGACCAGGTCCTCGGTGGTCAGCACGCGGTCGAGGTCGTGCCCCGCGTCGATCGCCCGCTGCTTCTCCTCCTCGTCCTTCGGCCACAGCTTGCCCTGGATGGTGCCGCCGAGGCACTTCACCGCGCAGGCCGAGATGATGCCCTCGGGCGTACCGCCGATGCCGAGCAGCAGGTCCACGCCCGTGCCCTCGCGCAGCGCCAGGATGGAGCCGGCGACGTCGCCGTCCGAGATCAGCTTGATCCGCGCCCCGGTCTCCCGGATCTCCTGGATGATCCCCTCGTGCCGCGGCCGGTCGAGGATGACGACCGTCACGTCCTCCGGCGTGGACCGCTTGGCCTTGGCGACGCGGCGGATGTTGACCGCCACCGGCGCGTCGATGTCGACGAAGTCGGCCGCCTCGGGTCCGGTGACCAGCTTGTCCATGTAGAACACGGCGGACGGGTCGAACATGGACCCGCGCTCCGCCGCCGCCAGCACGGCGATCGCGTTCGGCATGCCCTTGGCGGTCAGGGTGGTCCCGTCGATCGGGTCGACGGCGATGTCGCACTCGGGCCCGGTCCCGTCACCGACCCGCTCCCCGTTGAAGAGCATCGGCGCCTCGTCCTTCTCGCCCTCGCCGATGACGACGACGCCGTTCATGGAGACGGTGGAGACGAGGGTCCGCATGGCACGCACCGCGGCACCGTCGGCGCCGTTCTTGTCGCCGCGTCCCACCCAGCGGCCGGCGGCCATCGCCGCTGCCTCGGTCACGCGGACGAGTTCCAGGGCGAGGTTGCGGTCGGGAGCCTCGGAGGGGACATCGAGCTCGGACGGCAGATGATGCTCGGTCATCGGAGCGCACCTTTCTGATACGACGACGGCCGGATGAGGGTGTTGGCCATGACTCTATCGTCAGGGCGACAAAATGAGCAGGGCACCCCACGGATGAGCGGACCGGGGCACCTGCGACGATAGAGGTGTGGCAGGTACGAACGGCAAGCAGAAGACGGCCCGGAGCATGATGTTCTCCCTGGGCGTGACCTTGCTCGCGGGAGGGGTCATGTACCTCTTCATCCCGCACGAGGACAAGGAACCGGTGCTGAAGCCGGTCGACTACCGCGTCGAGCTGCTCACGGCCCGCCGCGCGGCGCCGTACCCGGTGGCCGCGCCGGAGGGCCTGCCGGCGGACTGGAAGGCGACCTCGGTGCGGTACCAGGGGGCCGAGAACGACACCTGGCACCTGGGCTTCCACACGCCCGACGGCGAGTACGTCCAGGTCAAGCAGTCCACCGAGAAGCCGTCGAAGTTCATCGACGAGGCGACCAAGGGCGCCCACGCGACCAAGGTCACCGAGCGGATCGACGGCCGCACCTGGACGCGCTGGACCGGCGGCCGCTACGACGCGCTGGTGCTCCCGGCGGACGCGAAGGGCGCCGGCGGCGCGACGACCGTCGTGGCGGGGACGGGCTCCTTCGCCCAGCTGAAGCAGATGGCGGCGGCGCTGAAGCCGGCGTGAGCCGGCGGGCGCGGGCCGCCGCGACAGACGAAGGGCCCCGGCGGGTGCCGGGGCCCTTCGTGTGTCCGTCCCGACGTCCGTGCGCCGCCGCGGCGGACTGAGACGGTGGCGGACTCAGACGGTGGTGACGACCTGCTCGTACGACAGCCGCGGGGAGCGCGGGAACCAGGCGTCCGGGCCCGGCTTGCCGATGTTGACCACCATCAGCGGGGTGTGGTCGTCGTCCAGGAACTCCTTGCGGACGCCCTCGAAGTCCAGCCCGGTCATCGGGCCGGCGGCGAGACCGGCGGCGCGGACGCCGATGATGAAGTACGCGGCCTGCAGGGCGGCGTTCAGCGCGGCGGCGTTCTCCCGCACCGGGCGCTCGGCGAAGAAGACGTCCTTGGCCTGCGGGAAGTGCGGGAAGAGCGCGGGCAGCTCCTCGTGGAACTCGTTGTCCGCGGAGAGGATCGCGACCAGCGGGGCGGTGGCCGTCTTGGGCTGGTTGCCCTCGGCCATGTGCCGCACCAGGCGCTCGCGGGCCTCGGCGGAGCGGACCAGGGTGATGCGCAGCGGGGACTGGTTGAACGCGGTCGGGCCGTACTTGACCAGGTCGTAGATCGCCCGGACCTGCTCGTCGGTCACCGGCTCGTCGGTGAAGGTGTTCGCGGTGCGGGCCTCACGGAAGAGCAGGTCCTGGGCGGCGGGGTCAAGAACGAGGGACATGGTCGAACCTTTTTCCACGGGTGGTGCTGAACGACGTCGACCTTACGTCGTTGAAGTTCAACGTTCAACCAAAAGGGGAGCGTGGTGATCCGCTTCACAGCCCGCACTGCCGCAATTCCGGCGCCGAACGGCCGCCGCTACTCCCGCTCGGCCTCCGCCTCCTCCGCCGCGGCCTCCTCCGCCAGCGCCGCGTCCAGCCGCGCCCGCGCCCCCTCCAGCCAGTGCCGGCACACCTTGGCCAGCTCCTCGCCGCGCTCCCAGAGCGCCAGGGACTCCTCCAGCGTCGTACCGCCCGCCTCCAGCCGGCGTACGACCTCGATCAACTCGTCCCGGGCCTGCTCGTACCCGAGCGCCTCATCCACCTTGCTGGTCATCCACTCACCCTAGGTTCGACTCGTACGGAGAACTCGCCCTCGGCCACCCGCGCGCGCAGCGGCTCGTCCGCCGCGACCTCGCCGGGATCGCGGACCACGTGCCCGTCGGCCTTCTGGAGCACGGCGTACCCCCGCTGGAGCGTGGCCGCGGGCGACAGGGCCACCACGCGCGCGTGGGTGTGGGCCAGCTCGGACTCGGCGCGGTCCAGGAGGTGGCCCAGGCAGCGGCGGCCCCGCTCGGTCAGCGAGTCCACCAGGTCGGCGCGCTCGTCGATCATCCGGTGCGGATTCTGTATGGCCGGCCGCGCCAGCGCGTGCGCCAGGCCCCGCTCCTCCCGGTCGACGAAAGCCTCCACACAGCGCCGCGCGCGGCCGCGCAGCTGCCGCACCCGCTCCAGCTCCTCGCCGACGTCCGGCACGACCTTCTTGGCCGCGTCGGTCGGGGTGGAGGCGCGCAGGTCCGCCACGTAGTCGAGGAGCGGGTTGTCGGGCTCGTGGCCGATCGCCGACACCACCGGCGTCCGGCACGCGGCCACCGCGCGCACCAGCTGCTCGTCGGAGAACGGCAGCAGGTCCTCCACGCTGCCGCCGCCGCGCGCGACGATGATCACGTCGACGTCGTCGATCTCGTCGAGCTCCTTCACCGCCTGCACCACCTGCGGCACGGCGTGCACGCCCTGCACCGCGACGTTGCGCACCTCGAAGCGCACGTGCGGCCAGCGGTGCCGGGCGTTCTCCAGCACGTCCCGCTCGGCCGCCGACGCCCGGCCGCAGACCAGGCCGATCAGCTGGGGCAGGAAGGGCAGCGGCTTCTTGCGCTCCGGCGCGAACAGCCCCTCACCGGCCAGCGCCTTCTTCAGCTGCTCCAGCCGCGCCAGCAGCTCGCCGACGCCCACGGGCCTTATCTCGGTCGCGCGCAGCGACAGCTGGCCCCGCGGCGCGTACCACTCCGGCTTCGCGAGCACCACCACGCGGGCGCCCTCGCTCACCACGTCGGCCACCGCGTCGAACACCTGCCGGTAGCACGTCACGCTCACCGAGATGTCGTACGACGGGTCGCGCAGGGTCAGGAACACCACGCCGGCGCCCGGCCGCCGGGACAGCTGGGTGATCTGCCCCTCGACCCACACCGCGCCGAGCCGGTCGATCCAGCCCCCGATGAGCCGCGACACCTCACCGACGGGGAGCGGGGATTCCGCGGACGTGTTCACAGCCATGTCCGTGAGCGTAACGGCAGTGACTGACAATCCGGGGTGGCGCGTCCCGGTGCCGTGGTACGTGCCGCCACGACCGGGGGCGTCCTCCGCGCGCACGGCTCGGCCCTCCGCGCCGGAGCCCGCGCGGCCCCGCCGGACGACCAGCCCCACCGGCCCCACCGCCGGGCTGGACGGCGCCCGCGACGCGCGCCGCCTCCGACGCCTCCACGTTCACGGCGACGGTGATCGCCGCGCACAGCAGCGCCCCGCGCGGCACCGCGGCGTCCCTGCGGGACAGACCCCGGGGACCAGCTCCTCCAGCGCGATCCCGGCGACCGGACAGGCGACCGGCGGACAGGCCGGCATCGCCATCCGGCCGGCGACGAGTCCCCGCGGCGGCGACGAGTCCCCGCCCGCTCTCCCCGCGTGCACCGCTCGCACCCTCCCGCCGGTCTCCCCGGGGACGCGGCGGGCACGCGATCTCCGACCGCCGAACGCGGCCTTACGATGGGTGCCATGACTGCTTCGCCTGGCCGCCGTGTCCTGCTCGCCGCCCCCCGTGGTTACTGCGCGGGTGTGGACCGCGCCGTGATCGCCGTCGAGAAGGCCCTGGAGCAGTACGGGGCTCCGATCTACGTCCGGCACGAGATCGTCCACAACAAGTACGTGGTGCAGACCCTGGAGAAGAAGGGCGCGATCTTCGTCGAGCGGACCGAGGAGGTGCCCCCGGGGAACATCGTGATGTTCTCGGCGCACGGGGTGGCGCCCGTCGTGCACGAGGAGGCCAAGCGCGGCCGGCTCGCCACCATCGACGCGACCTGCCCGCTGGTCACCAAGGTCCACAAGGAGGCCGTCCGCTTCGCCAAGGAGGACTACGACATCCTCCTGATCGGTCACGAGGGCCACGAGGAGGTCATCGGCACCTCCGGCGAGGCCCCCGACCACATCCAGCTGGTCGACGGCCCGGGCGACGTCGCGAAGGTCGAGGTCCGCGACCCGTCGAAGGTGGTGTGGCTGTCCCAGACCACCCTCTCCGTGGACGAGACCATGGAGACCGTCGACGCCCTGAAGGAGAAGTTCCCGCAGCTGATCTCCCCGCCGAGCGACGACATCTGCTACGCCACGCAGAACCGCCAGCTCGCGGTGAAGCAGATGGGCGCCGAGGCCGACCTGGTGATCGTCGTCGGCTCCCGCAACTCCTCCAACTCCAAGCGGCTGGTGGAGGTCGCCAAGCTCGCCGGCGCCCGCGCCGCGTACCTGGTGGACTTCGCCGACGAGATCGACGAGGCCTGGCTGGAGGGCGTCACCACGGTCGGCGTCACCTCGGGTGCCTCCGTGCCAGAGGTGCTGGTCGAGCAGGTGCTGGAGTGGCTGGCGCAGCGCGGCTTCGAGGACGTCGAGATCGTCAAGGCGGCCGAGGAGTCCATCACCTTCTCGCTGCCGAAGGAGCTGCGCCGGGACCTGCGCGAGGAGGCGGCGGCGCTGGCGGCCGAGCGCGGCGGGGCGGGTCCGGCGGTGAGCGCCGCCGGGGAGTGACCCTCGGCGGGGGAGCGACCGCCGGCAGGGGACCCTCGGCGGGGAAGTGACCGTCCGCGGGGAAGTGCGGTGAGCGGTGGAGTGACTGTCAGTCGTCCGTCGTAACGTGGAGCCATGCAGATCTTCGGCGTGGACATCGGCGGATCGGGCATCAAGGGTGCCCCGGTGGACCTGGACAGGGGCGACCTGGCGGAGGAGCGCCACAAGGTGTTCACTCCGCACCCGGCGACGCCCGACGCGGTGGCCGACGCGGTCAAGCAGGTCGTCGACCACTTCGGCTGGACCGGGCCCGTGGGGCTGACCTTCCCGGGAGTGGTCACCGGCGGAGCCACGGTGCGTACGGCGGCGAACGTCGACCGGAGCTGGATCGACACCGACGCCCGCGCGCTGATCTCCGGGCGGCTCGGCGGCCTGCCGGTGACGGTGGTGAACGACGCGGACGCGGCGGGCGTCGCCGAGGTCGCCTTCGGCGCGGGCCGCGACCGCAGGGGCACGGTGATCCTGCTGACCTTCGGCACCGGCATCGGCAGCGCCGTCTTCACCGACGGCAGGCTCCTGCCCAACACCGAGCTGGGCCACCTGGAGCTCGACGGCCACGACGCGGAGAAGCGGGCCTCCAGCAAGGCCAAGGACGACCACGACCTGTCCTGGCAGGAGTGGGCCGCCCGCGTGCAGCGCTATCTCGCCCACGTGGAGATGCTGTTCTCGCCCGAGCTGTTCATCATCGGCGGCGGCGTCAGCCGCAAGGCGCACAAGTTCCTGCACTACATCGAGGGCATCAAGGCCGAGATCGTCCCGGCCGGGCTGCAGAACAACGCGGGCATCGTGGGAGCGGCGATGCACGCGGCGCAGGACGGAGCGAGCGGCGGCAGGCGGGCCTGACCGGCCGGACGGAACCGGCCGACCGGCCTCGCGGGCGCGGGGGCGTCGCCACAGGGCGGACGCCCCCTTAGGCGCCGGTGGCCGGTCGGCGGCGGGCCACCGCGGCCCGCTGGGCCATCAGCCTCACCTTCCGCACGGTGACGATCGAACCGACGATCAGCGTGCCGCCGTACAGCCAGCCGGCCTGCGTGGCCAGCGCGGTGAACAGGGCCATGAGGCGGGAGCCGAAGCCGTCGGCGTGGGTGATCGGGAACAGGCCGAGGGCGAAGGCGATCGGGACGGCGACCGGCGCGGTCACCAGGTCGCCGCGGCGCACCCAGAGCCCGGTCAGCGCGCACACCGGCAGGAACAGCACGCCGTACACGAGGGGCGAGGCCCCGAAGAGCAGCCGGTCGAGGAAGCCGAGGGTGAGCATCAGCGTGCCGCAGAACAGGCCGCAGCCCAGCCCGGTCAGCCGCGGATTGGGCAGCCGGAGCGGCGCCTGGGCGGGCGGGGGAGCGGACCGGCGGACGGACCCCGCGTCGCGCTGCGGCGCGGGCCGCCCGGACCGTGGTGGACGGGCCGGCGAGGCCGGACGCGCCGGCGGCCGCGGCGGCTGCGAACGCGGCTGCCGGGGCTGCTGTGCGCCTTGTCGCGGCTGTTGCGCGCCCTGCTTCGGCTGCTGTGCGCCCTGCCGGGGGGCGGGCGTACGGCCCCCGCCGCCTCGTGTCGCCTGCGGCGGCAGGGGCGGCGAGGTGCCGCGGCGCGGTCCGTGCTGCTGAGGGGAACGTGTCCTGTGTTGCTCCACTGGCCCAACTTAGGTCGTTTTATGTGCCGAATAGCCCGTCCGACACGCCGTGCGCCCGGCTCGGCGCAGCGTCCGACGCATCGCCGGTCCCGGACAGGTACCCCGTAGACTGGTGGATCGGCCCACTCTGCCAGTCCTCATCTCTCACGTACGGGAAGTCGCAACGTGTCGCTCACGATCGGAATCGTCGGTCTGCCGAATGTCGGCAAGTCGACCCTGTTCAACGCCCTGACCAAGAACGACGTGCTGGCGGCCAACTACCCGTTCGCCACGATCGAGCCCAACGTCGGTGTGGTCGGCGTCCCCGACCCCCGCCTGGCGAAGCTGGCCGAGATCTTCAAGTCGGAGCGCGTCCTGCCGGCGACGGTCGACTTCGTGGACATCGCGGGCATCGTGCGCGGGGCGTCCGAGGGTGAGGGCCTGGGCAACAAGTTCCTCGCGAACATCCGCGAGTCCGACGCGATCTGTCAGGTCATCCGCGCCTTCAAGGACGAGAACGTCGTCCACGTCGACGGCAAGGTCTCGCCGAAGGACGACATCGAGACGATCAACACCGAGCTGATCCTCGCCGACCTCCAGACCATCGAGAAGGTCCTGCCCCGCCTCCAGAAGGAGTCGCGGATCAAGAAGGACGTCGCGCCCAAGGTCAAGGCCGTCGAGGAGGCCAAGGACATCCTGGAGAAGGGTGACACCCTCTTCGCGCACGGCATCGTCCAGGGCAGCGAGCGCGCGGAGCTCCTGCACGACCTGCACCTGCTCACCACCAAGCCGTTCCTCTACGTCTTCAACGTCGACGAGGACGAGCTGACCGACGAGGACTTCAAGAACGAGCAGCGCGCCCTGGTCGCCCCGGCGGAGGCGATCTTCCTGAACGCCAAGCTGGAGGCGGACCTCGCCGAGCTGGACGAGGCGGACGCCATGGAGTTGCTGGAGTCCGTCGGCGCCACCGAGCCCGGCCTCGCCACCCTCGCCCGCGTCGGCTTCGACACCCTGGGCCTGCAGACCTACCTCACGGCCGGCCCCAAGGAATCCCGCGCCTGGACCATCAAGAAGGGCGCCACCGCCCCCGAGGCCGCCGGCGTCATCCACACCGACTTCCAGAAGGGCTTCATCAAGGCCGAGGTCATCTCCTTCGACGACCTCGTCGAGGCCGGCTCGGTCGCCGAGGCCCGCGCCAAGGGCAAGGCGCGCATGGAGGGCAAGGACTACGTGATGCAGGACGGGGACGTGGTGGAGTTCCGCTTCAACGTGTAGCGGCAGCCGGTCGTGCGGTCCGGGCCCGGTGCGGAAGAACTTCGACGCACGATCACCGCATGACGCCCAATGTGGTGATCACGCACCCCGCCGCCACGGCCATGGCCGGCACCGAGGGCAGCCGCAGGGGCGTCGTGCCCGCGCCGAAGCACGCGAACGGCGGGTGCATCAGCGGTAGTAGCAGCCGTGCACCACGTCCACGTTCTCCAGCAGGTGGCGGATCTCGCGGTGGAACGCCGGGCCACCTGCCAGGTCGCGGCCTCGTCGCGCCCTACGCGGCCCTGCCGCGACAGCCCTCACAGGCCCAGGGCGAGCGTCCACAGCACCGGCAGCGGCCACACGGGAGCGCGCCGCCCCGGGGCGGCGCCGCCGGTCCGTGGCGCGACGGACGAACCGGATGATCCTCGGGAAGTGCACAGGGGGGAAGAGGGGGAGTCGCCCGCGCTCGTTCACCGGCCGGACGCGGCACCGCGGGCTCCCCGGTGACGCGCTCCCGAGTCCCGCACCCGCCGGCACGCCTGCGCGTACCCCCGCACCAGCGCCCGCCCGCCGTCCGTGCGCCGCCAGGCCAGGGCGTAGCGGGTCGGGCCGATGCCGCGGACCGGGCGGGTGACGACGCCGCCGAGGGTGAGCAGCGGGGCGTTGCCCTCCGCCACCAGGCACACGCCGAGACCGCCGACCAGTGCCTCGTACGTCTCCTCGGTGCCGGCGATCTCCGCGCCGACGCGCGGGGGACGGCCGCCCCGGGCGTCCAGGGCGAGCCAGTGGTCGCGCAGGACGCCGGCGCTCGGCGGCAGGGCGAGGAAGGGCTCGTCGAGCAGGTCGGCGAAGTCCACCTCGGGACGGGCGGTGAGGGGATGGGTCTCGGGCAGGGCGACCAGGCGGGGTTCCTCGGCGACCACGGTCCAGGCGTAGCGGCCGGCTCCGGGCAGCGGCAGCCAGACGAAGGCGACGTCGGCCTCGCCGTTCGCGAGGCCCGCGGTCGGGTCCTCCCAGCTCACCTGGCGCAGGCGTACGGTGGCCTCCGGGTGCGCGGCGGAGAAGCGGGAGCGGATCGCGGGGAGCAGCCCGCCCCGGCCGGGGCTGGTGCTCATGCCGACCACGAGCGTGGTCTGCCGGGCGGCCCGGACCCGCGCGACCGCGCCGGCCCCCTCCTCCCAGGCCTCCAGTGCCTGCCGGGCGTGCGGCAGCAGTGCCTCGCCCGCCTCGGTCAGCGCCACGCTGTGCCGGTCACGCCGGAACAGCTCCACGCCCAACTCGCGTTCCAGCGAGCGGATCTGCTTGCTGAGGGCCGGCTGCGACACGTACAGCAGGTCGGCCGCGCGGGTGAAGTGCAGTTCCTCGGCGACGGCCACGAAGGCGCGAAGTCCCTTGCTGTGCACGTCCGTTGTCATGCCTCACGGTTATCACCGGAAATCTTGGACGGACAACATCGTTTCCCCGCAGGCTTGTTCGCGTCACGACAGTCGTACGAGGAGCGGACACATGAGCAAGGTCTGGCTGATCACGGGCGCGAGCAGCGGTTTCGGGCGGGCGATCGCCGAGGCGGCGCTGGCCGCCGGGGACGTGGTGGTGGGGGCCGCGCGGCGCACGGAGGCCCTGGACGATCTGGTGGCCGAGCATCCCGACCAGATGGAGGCGCTGCGCCTGGACGTCACCGACACGGCCGCCGCGGAAGGCGCCGTCCGGGACGTGGTGGCCCGGCACGGGCGGATCGACGTCCTGGTCAACAACGCGGGCCGCACGCACGTGGGCGCCGTGGAGGAGACCACCGACGAGGAGCTGCGGGCCCTGTTCGATCTGCACGTCTTCGGGCCCGCCGCGCTCGTCCGGGCGGTGCTGCCGCACATGCGGGAGCGGCGCTCGGGCGCGATCGTGCAGATGAGCAGCGTGGGCGGGCAGCTGTCGTTCGCCGGGTTCGGCGCGTACAGCGGGACGAAGTTCGCGCTGGAGGGCCTGTCGGAGGCGCTCGCCGACGAGGTGGCGGAGTTCGGCATCAAGGTGGTCATCGTGGAGCCGGGGGCCTTCCGCACCTCGCTGTTCGAGGGCAACCGGGCCGGCTTCAGCCCGGACAGCGGGGCGTACCCGAAGGTCACCCAGACCCGTGGGTACGTGGCGAACGGCGACGGCAGCCAGGCCGGTGACCCGGCGAAGGCGGCGGCCCTGATCCGCGCCGCCCTGGAGGCCGAGCAGACCCCGCTGCACCTGCCGCTCGGCGACGACGCGGTCACCGCCGTCCTCGGCCACCTGGACCAGGTGCGCGGCGAGGTGACGGCCTGGGAGAAGCGCACCCGGGACACCGGCTTCGACGCCTGACGAGGTCACGAGGGCTCCCGGCCGGCCTTCGCCGGAGGCGCGTTCCGTCTCCGGCGGAGGTGGCGGCGGCTCACGCGACATCTGAGACGCCGCCGTTCCATCTGTGCAGAGCCCTTGTGCAATTCCTGTGGAGGCCTCAATCTTTCGGCTGACGCGACCGTGTGGCGACGGGATTGACATGATCCTGCCATTCGGCGCGTGACCCCACCCACGCACCACCGATGAGGAGGATCCCTCAGATGGCAGTGATGCGTACTCCCCACGGCACCACCCGGCGAAGACTGGCCGCCCTCGCCCTCGCGAGCACCGCGGCCCTCGCCGCGGGCCTCGTCTCCGCGCCGCCCGCCGCCGCCGAAGGCCGCATCCAGTACGAGGACGCGGCGAACGCCGTCGCCGGCAGCTACATCGTGACCCTCAAGGCCGACCGGGCCCGCTCCGGCTCCGCCGAGGGCCGCGCCCTCGCGAAGAAGTACGGCGCGGTCATCGAGCGCACCTACACCAAGGCGCTCAACGGCTACGCGATCGAGGCCTCCGAGGCCGAGGCGAAGCGGCTCGCCGCCGACCCGGCCGTCGCCTCCGTCGTGCAGAACCGCACCCTGAGCATCGACGCCACCCAGCCCAGCCCGCCCTCCTGGGGCCTGGACCGCGTCGACCAGCGCGCCCTGCCGCTGAACAACGCGTACACCTACCCCGACTCCGCCGGGCAGGGCGTGACCGCGTACGTCATCGACACCGGCGTCCGCATCAGCCACAGCGACTTCGGCGGCCGCGCCGCCAACGGCTACGACGCCATCGACAACGACAACGTCGCCCAGGACGGCCACGGCCACGGCACCCACGTCGCCGGCACCGTCGCGGGCAACGCGTACGGCGTCGCCAAGAAGGCGCGGATCGTCGGCGTCCGGGTGCTGAACAACTCCGGCTCCGGCACCACCGCCCAGGTCGTCGCCGGCATCGACTGGGTCGCCCGGAACGCGGTCAAGCCGGCCGTCGCCAACATGTCCCTCGGCGGCGGCGCCGACACCGCGATCGACACCGCCGTACGCAACGCCATCGCCACCGGTGTCACCTTCGCCGTCGCGGCGGGCAACGAGAACACCAACGCCTCGACCCGCTCGCCCGCCCGCGTCACCGAGGCGATCACGGTCGGCGCCACGACCTCCTCCGACGCCCGCGCCAGCTACTCCAACTACGGCACGGTCCTCGACCTGTTCGCCCCGGGCTCGTCCATCACCTCCGCCTGGAACAGCGGCGACACCGCCACCAACACCATCTCCGGCACGTCCATGGCGACCCCGCACGTGGCCGGCGCGGCGGCCCTCTACCTGGCCGACAACCCCACGGCCACGCCCGCCCAGGTGTCCTCCGCGCTGACGACCGCCGCCACCCCGAACGTCGTCACCAACCCGGGCACCGGATCGCCCAACCGGCTGCTGTACGTCGGCGGCGGCACCACCACCCCGCCCGGACCGCGGTTCGAGAACACCGCTGACTACGCGATCAACGACAACGCCACCGTCGAGTCCCCGATCACCGTCTCCGGGGTCTCCGGCAACGCGCCCGCGACCCTCGCCGTCGAGGTGAACATCGTCCACACCTACATCGGCGACCTCCAGGTCCAGCTGATCGCGCCCGACGGCACGGCGTACACGCTGAAGGGCTACGGCACCGGCGGCAGCTCGGACAACATCGCCACCACCTACTCGGTCAACGCCTCCGCGGAGCCCGCCAACGGCACCTGGAAGCTGCGGGTGAGCGACAACGCCAACCTGGACACCGGGCGGATCGACGCCTGGGCACTGCAGTTCTGACGTTCCGTCAGTCCTGCGTCCAGTGAACCTCCTCGTCCTCGCGGAAGGGCTCCGGGTCCGTGACCCAGCCCGCCGCGAGGACGAGCCGCGTGTGACGGTGCACGGCGAGGAAGCCGAAGGGACGGTCGTAGCGGGCCTCGACGGTGGTGACGAGCCAGCGCAGCCGGGGAACTCCGCCGCCGGGCAGGCCGATCGCCGTCACCGCCGCCGCCTCGAAGCCCAAGGCCCCGAACCTCGCCATCGCGGCCTGCCGGGCGGAGCCGACGGCGAGCGGGAAGGCGCTGACACCGGGAAAGTGCCCGGCCCGGTCGTCCCGCGCCGTGGTGAGACCGAACAGCGCGTGCCGCTCCAGCAGATCGTGGCCGCCGGTGAGGTCGTACGCCGCCGTCGTCACGTCCAGCACCGGCGGCCGCGGGCGGGCGGACCGCTCCCGCACGACCCGCAGCCCCGGACCCGCCTCGCCGTACGGCAACCGCGGACCGGGCACGACGGGACACCGGCCGGCGAGGACGTCCACCCCCGCCGCCAGCACCTGACCCGGTGTCATGTGCTCCTCGCCGAGCAGCAGATGCACGTCCAGCGCGTTGCCGCCCAGCACCTTCAGCTCGGTGACGAAGCCGTGCGCGGTGTCCGCGACGCCGACCCGGTCCAGCACCTCGCTGCGGCGCCACAGCCCGAGCAGCGTCCGCCCGGCCCACGGTCCGCCCTCCGGGCACAGGGCCTGCTCGCGGAACGGCCGCAGCCACCGCGTGCGCATCGCCAGCGCACCGGCCAGCACCAGTTCGGTCCGGTCCGTCACCTCCACCGGCATGCGCCGGACCAGCCCGCCGGTCCGCTCGGCCGCCCAGGCGTCGAGGGCGGCGCGGTCGGCGCCGGCGTCCCCGGTCAGCACCCCGTGCGCCCCGGCGGGCAGCCCGGCGCGCCACGCCTCCCGCAGCTCCAGCGTGCGCTTGGTCCACAGCCCCACGGCCGTGTCCAGGCCCCGCAGGCCCGCGAGCCCGGCCAGGAACTCCCGTGCCGCCGCTCCCGCCCGGTCCGCCGGCAGCCCCACCGCGTCGGCGAGTTCGCCGCGGGCCGCGCCCCCGGCGCCGTCCGCGAGGAGGGCGAGCAGCGGCCACACCGCGGGCGCGGAGAGCACGGTGCCGTCCTCGACCTTGCGGGCCCAGCGCGCCGTCAACCCGTTGACCGCCCGGATCGTCGCCTTCGTGGCCCCCATGTCGCCCCCGCCCGTCCCGTGCTTACGATGCGCCCACGTCGCACGTCAGTTCCTCGTGATCGAAGTCAGGAGCACGGTACTCGTGTCCACACCCCCGCCCCCAGGGCCGGAGCAGCCCCAGGGCCCCCAGGGCCAGTACCCGGCTCCCCCTCCGCAGGGCCCCCACGCCCAGGCCCCGCACCCGCAGGACCCGTACGCCCAGGGGCCCTACGCCCAAGGCCCGTACCCACCGGGCCCGTATCCGCAGGGCGCGTATCCGCCCGGCGCCTACGCGCCCGCGCCGTACGGCGCCTGGAACCCCTACCCCCAGCCGCCGCAGCCCGCGCACAACGGGGTCGCCATCGCCGCCCTCGTGCTCGGCGTGCTGTGCTTCCTGCCGGCCGTCGGGCTGGTGCTGGGGCTGGTGGCGCTGCGGCAGATCAGAAAGCGGGGCGAGCGCGGCAAGGGCATGGCGATCGCCGGCGTGGCGCTGTCGTCCCTGGGGCTGGTCCTGTGGGCACTCGCGATCCCCACCGGGGTCGCCTCCGAGGTCTGGGAGGGCTTCAAGGAGGGCGCGGCCGAGGAGACCCTGTCGGTGAAGAAGGGACAGTGCTTCGACTCGCCCGGCGGCTCGCTGGAGGGCGAGACGTACGACCTCGACATCGTGGACTGCGAGGGCGAGCACGACGGCGAGGTCTTCGCCACGGTCACCGTGCCGGACGGCTCCTACCCCGGCGACGACCGCCTCACGGGCATCGCCGAGGACAAGTGCTACGCGCTCCAGGGCGACTACGCCATGGACGTCTGGGCCGTGCCCGACCACGTCGACGTGTACTACCTCACCCCGACCCGGCAGAGCTGGCGGCTCGGCGACCGCGAGATCACCTGCGTCTTCGGCAACACCGACGGCAAGGGCACCCTGACCGGCTCGCTGCGCAACGACGCGACCACCCTCGACGCGGACCAGCTGGCCTACCTGGAGTCGGTGCGCGCCCTCGACGCGGTCCTGGACCGCGAGCCCGAGGCCTACGCCGAGGACGACCTGGACGCCAACACCGAGTGGGCCGCCGAGGTCCGCGACGCGGTCGCCGCCCAGTCCGAGGCGCTGCGCGCGCGCACCTGGACCGGCGACGCCGAACAGCCCGTCGCCGCCCTGGTCAAGGAGCTGCGGACGGCCCGCGGGCACTGGGCGAAGGCCGCGACGGCGGGCGACCCGGACGCCTTCTACGAGCACTACGACGCCGGGTACGCGTTCTACGACGGCGCGCGGACCATCGACGTGCGCGAGGCGCTGGGCCTGGACACCAGCCCGCCGGAGTACGACTACGACGGCGGCGAGGACAGCGGCGGCGATCTCGATGTGTGAAGACGGCTATAGCGGGGAGAAAGTGCCTGCGTAAAGCCCCTCCCCGGCGCATGTCATCACATCGAGTGATTCTCTGGCCTTTGCTTGCCCTTCACAACCTACGGTTGCCACGCTGTAGCTGTCCGTACAACCTGATGGGAGCGGCCAGTGACATTCGGTGAGCAGCCGGCGTACCTGCGTGTCGCGGGTGATCTCCGCAAGAAGATCGTCGACGGACTGCTGCCGCCGCACACCCGCCTCCCGTCCCAGGCCCGCATCCGCGAGGAGTACGGCGTCTCGGACACGGTGGCGCTGGAGGCGCGCAAGGTGCTGATGGCCGAAGGCCTGGTCGAGGGCCGCTCCGGGTCCGGCACGTACGTGCGTGAGCGGCCGGTGCCCCGCCGGATCGCCCGCTCCGGGTTCCGGCCCTCCGACACCGCCACCCCCTTTCGCCAGGAGCAGGCCGACGCCTCGGTGCGCGGCACCTGGGAGTCCAGCAGCGAGCAGACCGAGGCGAGCGGCGTGATCGCGGAACGGCTGGCGATCGAGCCCGGCGACCGCGTGATGCGCACCCGGTACGTCTACCGGGAGGCCGGCGAGCCCATGATGCTCTCCACCTCCTGGGAGCCCCTCGCCGTCACCGGCCGCACCCCCGTGATGCTGCCCGAGGAGGGCCCGCTGGGCGGCATGGGGGTCGTCGAGCGCATGGCCGCGATCGACGTCGTCGTCGACAACGTCACCGAGGAGGTCGGCGCCCGCCCCGGCCTCGCCGAGGAACTCCTCACTCTCGGCGGCGTCCCCGGCCATGTCGTCCTCGTCGTCCAGCGCACCTTCTACGCCTCCGGCCGCCCCGTGGAGACCGCCGACGTGGTCATCCCGGCGGACCGCTACCGGGTGGCGTACCACCTGCCGGTCAGGTAGGCGCCTTTCCCGCCTCTCCCCGCGTCGCGCGCGCCGCCCCCAGGAATCACGTGGGCCGCAGGAGCGCGCAGCCGTCCGACGGCGTGCGCCCCGACGGCGGTCGCCGGGGGCCTCCGCTCATCGGCCACGATGTGCGCGCCGGTTGAAATCCGGTCGTTCTCGCAGGTCGCCTACGCGATGGCGGACATGCCGCTGACCGTATCCGCCGGTTCGGGCCGACGGCGCGTTCGCCGCCGCGCGCCCCCTCGACGCTGGCTTGTTGCGTACCTCTTGGTGAAAAGCCGTATTCGCTGAGTGAAGGTTAGGCGTAGGCTCGGGCATATGCGGATTGCGGTTTCCTCAGCGGGCGGGGCGCGCGGGGCGGGAAGCGGAGGGGCGCGATGAACGACGGTACGGTCACTCTTCCCTGGCTCGTCATACGCCAGGACGACAACGGCAATCGCTACAGCGTCGGCCGGTACGCGACCCGCGCCGAGGCCCAGAAGATCGCGGACAGCCTCGACAGCCGCGGACACAAGCAGCTCTACTGGGTCCAGCGGGTCGACCAGAACGGCCGGGGCGGGGAGAGCGCGTTCGACTGACCGCCCCTGGATAGGCTCCGGTGCATGACCCGACGGACCGTGGTGGTCGCAGCCGCCCTGCTCGACGACGGCCGCCTCCTCGCCGCGCGCCGCAGCGCGCCCCCTCAGCTGGCCGGCCGCTGGGAGCTGCCCGGCGGCAAGGTGGAACCCGGCGAGAGCCCGGACGCCGCCCTCGTCCGCGAACTGCGCGAGGAACTGGGCGTCGAGACGGAGGCCGTCGAGCGCGTGCCGGGGGAGTGGCCCCTGCGCGAGCCGTACGTCCTGCACGTGTGGACCGCGCGCCTGCGCCCCGGATCCGCCGCCCCCGAACCCCTCCAGGACCATGACGCGCTGCGCTGGCTGACCCCGGCGGAGATCTGGGACGTCGACTGGCTGGAGCACGACGTCCCCGCGGTGCGCGAGGTCACCGCCCGCCTCGGCGGCGACGACGCGGCGACCGTGCGGCGATGACCTCGGGTGCGCCCCCTGCTCTCCCGTACGCCGTTTCTCCCCGGTACGCCGTTCGTGCCACAGTGCGCCCTCCCGCACGGTACTGCCCCCGGATATCGGGTATGTGCCCATTAACCCCATGAAAACGGACATGGGTGGGCTTGTTCGCCTGGGATGTGATCGGCGTGTTCGACATCGAAGACGACTGCGCCGAGTGGACCTTTCCCGCCGACCCGGGAGCCGTGCGCACCGCCCGCTCCGCCGTCCGCGGCCAGCTGCACGGCTGGGGCCTGGACAGCCTCGGTGACCTGGCGGTGCTGCTGGTCAGCGAACTCGTCACCAACTCCCTGCGGTACGCCTCCGGCCCCATCGGCGTACGGCTGCTGCGCCCCGCCGGCCTGCCCGCCGTGCTCCTCGTGGAGGTCTCCGACCCGCTCCCGGACCTGCCCCGCGAGCGCGACGCCCGGCCCGAGGACGAGAGCGGGCGCGGACTGCAGCTGGTCGCCCGCTCCTCGCGTCGCTGGGGCAGCCGCCCCGGTGACCGGGGCAAGACGGTCTGGTTCGAACTCGCGGTGCCCTCGTGAGGGCGTACCGTGGCGGGCCGATGATCGGGTGAACGGCCGCACCGGTCCCGCACAACTGTCCAAACATGCGGATCAGGCCACCAGCCGGTGCCCCGCGGCGTGATTCGCGGGCGGGTCCCCTGGTTAGAAGACTGGAAGTGTTCTCGCAGCGGGGTCCGAAAAGCACCTGGACCGTGCTGTGATCGTGAACACCGTGTTGCGCGGCGCCGTAGTGCTGGATACTGCGGGCAGCCGCCCCCGGTGACCGGTACCGGACGCGGTGAGCTGGAGGGGACGGTTCGCGTGAGCGAGATACCAGCGAAGGCCACGGAGTCCGAGGACCCGTCGGACGGCGCGAGGCTGCGGGCCGGGGGTGCCGCCATCACGGGCACCGCGGGAACCGCGGGCACCGCGGGCGGATCCTCACCGGCGCCGCCCGCCGACGCGCTCTGGCAGAGCAGCCCGCCCGGCTCGATCTACGACTACATCAAGGTCGCCTCCTTCTCCATCGGCCCCGACGGGCTGGTGGACCAGTGGAGCCTGCGCGCGGAGCAGCTGTTCGGCATCCCCGCCCAGCGGGCCGTCGGCATGGACCCCATCGAGGCGTTCGTCGACCCCGACCTGCGCGAGCGCGGCCAGCGCAAGATGGCGGAGATCCTGGACGGGCGGGAGTGGACCGGCGTGGTCCCCTTCCGCACCCCGGACCCGGAGGGCGGGCGCGGCACGGACGGACTCGCCGAGGTCTATGTGATGCCGACCCGGACCGAGGACGGCGAGAGGGCCGCGGTCTGCATCGTCGTCGACGTCCGCGTGCTGCGCAGCATCGAGACGGATCTCGCCGCCTCGCAGGCGATTTTCGGTCAATCTCCCTTCGGGTTCCTGCTGATCGACACCGATCTGCGGGTGCGCCGCGCCAACCAGCGGTTCGCCTCCATCTTCGGCGGCACCCCCGACGACCACCGCGGCCGCGGCGTCCACGACTACCTGCCGCGCGCCGAGGCCGAGCGGGTTTCCGCGACCCTGCGCCGGGTCCTGGAGACCGGCGACTCCATCACCGACATGCACGTCACCGGGTTCGTGCCCGGCTCCGACGAGCGGCGGCACTGGTCGGTCAACCTCTACCGGGTGCACAGCGGCACCGGCCGCCCCATCGGCATCGCCTGGCTGGGAACCGACATCACCGCCCGCCGCGCCGCCGCCCGCGAGGCCGCCAACGCGCGGCGCAATCTCGCCCTCCTCAACGAGGCCGGCGCCCGCATCGGGAACTCCCTCGACCTGGAGACCACCGCCCGCGAACTCCTCGACGTCGTCGTCCCCGGCTTCTGCGACCTGGCCACCGTCGACCTCTACCAGGGCCTCCTGGTCGGCGACGAGACCCCGCCCGGCCTGCCCGACGGCAGCGCCGAACTGCGCCGCGTCGCCTTCGCCAGCGCCGTCTCCGACGCGCCCTTCGCCGGCACCGGCCAACCCGTCAAGGTCGGCGCGGTCCACCACTACCCGTTCAACTCCCCGTGTGCGGACGCCCTGCGCACCGCCCGCCCCCGGCTCGTCCCCCCGGACGAGGGCGGACTCGTCCAGTCCACCCTCGCGGTGCCGATGGTCGCCCACGACACCGTCGTCGGACTCGCCCAGTTCTCCCGCACGAAGGGCAGCGAGCCGTTCGGCGACCGGGACCGCGACCTGGCCGTGGAACTGGCCGCCCGCGCCGCCGTCTGCATCGACAACGCCCGCCTCTACCGGCGCGAGCACGAACGCGCGCTGATACTGCAGCGTTCCCTGCTGCCGCCCGGCGACCCGGTCGCCGCCGGACTCGACATCGCCTGCCGCTATCTGCCCGGCAACGCCTCCACCGGACGCCCCAGCGAGGTCGGCGGCGACTGGTTCGACGTCATCGAACTGCCCGGCCACCGCACCGCGCTGGTCGTCGGCGACGTCATGGGACGCGGCCTGCGCGCCGCCGTCGCCATGGGCGAACTGCGCACGGCCGTACGGACGCTGGCCCAGCTCGACCTGGAACCGGCCGAGGTGCTCTCCCAGCTGGACGAGATCGCGCGCGGCCTCGGCACCCCCGGCGGGCCCGCCCAGGCCTTCGGCGCCGGGCCCGGCATCCAGCAGGCCACCCGCGCCGCGCGCCGTCCCCGCGAGGCCGACCTGTCCGAGGTGTATCTGGCCACCTGTGTGTACGCGGTCTACGACAGCGTCACCCGGCGCTGCACCTTCGCCAACGCGGGCCACCTGCCGCCCGTGCTGGTGGAGCCCGGCGAGCCCGCGCTGATGCTGGACGTGCCGCCGGGGATGCCGCTCGGCGTGGGCGGGGAGCCGTTCGAGGAGGTGGAGATCGAACTCCCCGAGGGCGCGCTGCTGGCCCTCTACACCGACGGCCTCGTGGAGTCCCGCGACCACCCGCTCGACGAGGGCCTGCAGGCGTTCGTCGGAGCGCTGACTGACCCGAACCGCCCCCTGGAGGACGTCTGCGACCACGTCCTCAACACCCTCGACACCCACCACGGCGAGGACGACCTCGCCCTGCTCATGGCCCGCGTCCAGGGCCTGCCCGCCGAGTCCGTCGGCGACTGGACACTGCCGCGCGAGCCGCGCAGCGTGGGCCGGGCCCGCGAGTACGCCCGCGGCCAGCTGCTGTCCTGGGACCTGGAGCCCTTGGTGGACACCGCCGAACTCCTGGTCAGCGAGCTGGTCACCAACGCCCTGCGCTACGGCGAGGGCGAGATCAGACTCCGCCTGCTGCTGGACCGCACCCTGGTCTGCGAGGTCTGGGACTCCGGCCTCGTCCAGCCGCGCCGGCGCCGGGCCCGCGACACCGACGAGGGCGGGCGCGGCCTGCAACTCGTCGGCCTGCTCTCCGCCGCCTGGGGCTCCCGCCGCACCCACCGCGGCAAGACGGTCTGGTTCGAACTGGCCCTCCCGGACGGCGAGAACGGTGTGGCGGACCCGGCGGAGGCCCTGCTGAGCCTGTTCTAGACCGGCCGCCGGACCCGCCGGCGGCGATCACGGCGCCCGCGGGGTCCGCCGGGCCCGGGTGCGGGGCCCGCCGAAGCTCGGCGCCGGGGCGTCGGCCGGGGCGGGACCCAGCAGGACGCCGCCGAGGAGCGCTCCGGAGACGCCGGTGCCCGGAGCGGCGTCGGGGTGACCGCGGGCGCGGACGTCGCGTTCGGCGAGCTGCCGCGCCTGGCGGGCCAGCGCCTCGGCGGTCAGGGGGTCCGTCTCCTCCGCGTCCCGCGCCGCCGTGAGCACGGTGCGGGCCTCGGCGCCGACCGCGCCGCGATGCGTGGCGACGTAGTCCGCCGCGGCGGCCACGGCGCCGCGGGCGACCAGCGCCGCCGCGGCCGGCAGCACCGCCGCCCGCCCGGCGGCGACCGGCGCGGTCACCCGCGCGATCCGCAGCAGCAGGTCCAGCGGGTCGCACGGCCCCGAGGTCAGCTCCTCCCGTACGGCGGACAGCACCGCGTCGGCGTGCAGGACCCGCGCCCGCAACTCCCCGACGGGCACGTCCACCGCCCCGGCCCGCTCGCGCGCGACCCCGGATGCCGCCTCGCCCCGCTCGCGCCGCACCCCGGCTTCCGCCCCGGCCCGCTCGCGCGCCCCCGCCAGTTCCGCCTCCGCCCCGGTCAGGGCCGCCGGGACCAGTTCGGCGGCACGGGTGAGCAGGTCCGCCTGCCGGCCGACGGCGGCCACCAGGATCCCGGCCTGGGCCACGGCGCCCTCGGCGGCGCGCAGATGGGCGACGGCCCGGTCCCGCTCGCCGCGGTCGGCGCACTGGCGGGCCCGGTTGAGCCGGGTGGTGGCGAACACCAGCCGGTCCTTGGCCTGTTCGGCGTACCCGACGACCGGTGCCCGCGCGGCGGGCGAATACCGCGGGGCGAGATCCGCGAACGCCGCCTCCGCCGCCCCGGTCCGCCCCGCCAGCTCCCGGAAGCGGCCCTCCGCCACCTCCAGCGCCCCGCCGAACCCCTCCGCCTCCTCCAGTGCGCGCAGCCGGTCGAACCCGGCGGCCGCCTCGTCGAGCAGCCGGCCGGCCTCCGCGCAGCGGCCCACGATCCCGGCGAGCGCCTGGTGCCGGGCCGCCTCTTCCGCCGGCACGCCCTCGTCGTACCGGCGCCGCATCCGCAGCGCCTCCGTCAGCTCGGCCCGCGCGGCGTCCACCGCGCGCGCGTACGGCGCCACGGCGCCGGCGTCCGCGCGGGCGGCGGCGAAGTCCAGTTCCTCGGAGCTGACCCGCACGCAGTCGTCGGCCACCACCAGCGCGGCCCGCGCCCGCTCGTCCAGATCGGTGAGCGCGGCGCCGGGAGCGGGGCCCGGACGCGGGCCGCCCGGCGTGGTGCGGGTCCGCAGGCGACGGGCGCGCCGGACATGGCCGTACGCGCCGAGCGCCAGCGCCGTGCCCAGCGCCAGCAGCGGCAGCACCAGATCGGCGGTGGCCGTCTCCTCGGTCCGCGTCGGCTGCGCCGCCGCGCTCGGCGCCGGCCCGGCCGGCGTGGCCCGGTCCGTCGTCGTCCCCGGCAGCACCAGCCACAGCACCGCGACCACCGCGCCCAGCACGGCGTGCGCCACCCGGGCCGGCAGGTGCGAGGCCGCTCGCCGGGGCCGGCCTCGGAGGGAGGAGGGCGTCACCTTTCGGAGCGTATGAGCAGGATTGCCCCACCGCGAGCGGGGGTGCGCCCCCCGGCGCGGAAAACGCCTCCCGGCCCCGGCGCCCCGGCTGCGAGAATCCGCGCCTCACCCCCGCACGCCGCACGCCCGGGAGGCGCAGCCCGTGACCCGTACGCTCCTGACCCGCGACGACCTCGTCCCCCTGGCCCGCGCCGCCCTCGGCCGCGGTCGCCAGCTCGCCGCGGTCACCCGGCTGCGCGGCGGCAGCCGCAAGGGCGTCTACCGCCTCACCCGCGACGACGGCTGCACCGCCATCGCCTACGTCTGGTCGGCGGACGAGGACTACTGGGACGCCGGGCCCGCCGACCCCCGCGACCCCCTGTCACCCGGCACGGGACTCGGCCTCTTCACGGCCGCGCACGACCGGCTGACCGCCGCCGGGGTACGCACCCCGCGCCTGCTGTACGCCGACGCCGCGCGCACCCACCTCCCGGCCGACGCCGCGGTCGTCGAGGACCTGCCGGGCGGCAGCCTGGAGGCGGCGCTGACCCGGGACCCGGCGGCGGGGCGCGCCGCCCTGGAGCGGCTGGCCGCCGAGCTGGCCCGGCTGCGCGCGCACGAGGGACCGGCCCTCGGCAAGGTCGCCGTGGTCGACGGCGGCGGGACCTCGTCGGCCGTCTCCTGCGAGCGGCGGGTCACCGAGGCCGCCCTGCGCTCCCTCGCCGGGGCCGCCGCCCGCGACGGGCGGATCGCCGCCGTCCACGGTGACCTCGCCGGCCTGCTGCGGGACCTGGCCGCGGCGGTCCGGCCACGCGCCCGGCACACCCTCGTGCACGGCGAACTCGGCCCCGACCACGTCCTGCTGGACGCCCAGGGGCACCCGGCCCTGATCGACATCGAGGGCCTGATGTACTTCGACGCCGAGTGGGAGCACGTCTTCCTGCGGATCCGCTTCGGCTCCCACTACGACGTCCTGCGCGCCCCCGGCCTCGACGAGGACCGGCTGCGCCTGTACCGCCTGGCGACGCACCTGTCCCTGGTGGCCGGGCCGCTGCGCCTCCTCGATGGCGACTTCCCGCACCACGGGGCCATGCGGTCCATCGCGGAACACCACCTCCGGCAGACGCTCAGCCTGCTGAGGAGCGCCGCCTGATCTTCGAGCCCAGCCAGACCAGCGGGTCGTACTTGCGGTCCACGGCCCGTTCCTTCAGCGGGATCAGCGCGTTGTCGGTGATCTTGATGCCCTCGGGGCAGACCTCCGTACAGCACTTGGTGATGTTGCAGTAGCCCAGGCCGTGCTCGTCCTGGGCGGTCGTCTTGCGGTCGAGGCCGGTCTCGGCCGCCGCGTCCAGCGGGTGCATGTCGAGCTCCGCGATCCGCATCAGGAAGCGCGGGCCCGCGAACGCGGTCTTGTTCTCCTCGTGGTCGCGCACCACATGGCAGGTGTCCTGGCACAGGAAGCACTCGATGCACTTGCGGAACTCCTGCGGGCGGTCCACGTCCTCCTGCATCATCCGGTACTCGCCCGGCGCCACCCCGGCGGGCGGCACGAACGCCGGGACCTCCCGCGCCTTGGCGTAGTTGAAGCCGACGTCCGTCACCAGGTCCCGCACGACCGGGAACGCCCGCAGGGGGGTCACGGTGACCGTCTCGTCGCGGCCGAACACCGACATCCGGGTCATGCACATCAGCCGTGGCCGCCCGTTGATCTCCGCGGAGCACGAACCGCACTTGCCCGCCTTGCAGTTCCAGCGGACGGCCAGGTCGGGCACCTGGGTCGCCTGGAGGCGGTGGATGATGTCGAGGACGACCTCGCCCTCGTTCACCTCGACCCGGAAGTCCTCCAGGCCGCCGCCGTCCGCGTCGCCCCGCCACACCCTGAAGCGCGCCTCGTAGCCGCTCATGTGACCAGCTCCTCTTCGGCGAGGTACTTGACCAGCTCCTCCTTCTCGAACAGGGCGAGCAGGTCGGGACGGATGGGATCGGTGGTCTCGCGGGTGAGGACGATCCGCTCCCCGGCGCCGAGCGCGCACAGCAGGTTCACCCGCCGCCACGCCCGGTCCATCGACGGGAAGTCCTCCCGGGTGTGGCCGCCGCGCGACTCGGTGCGCTCCAGCGCCGCGCGGGCCACGCACTCACTGACCAGCAGCATGTTCCGCAGGTCGAGGGCCAGGTGCCAGCCCGGGTTGAACTGGCGGTGCCCCTCCACTCCCGCGTTGGCCGCCCGCGCGCGCAGCGCGGCGAGCCGCTCCAGGGCCTGCGCCATCTCCTCCTCCCGGCGGATGATGCCGACCAGGTCGTTCATGGTCTGCTGCAGCTCCTGGTGCAGGCTGTACGGGTTCTCGCCGCCGGCCGAGAACGGCCGCAGCGCCTCCTCGACTGCCGCGTCCACCTGGGCGGTGTCCACGGCCGGGCGCCGGCCGGCCAGTCCGTGCGCGTACCGCGCGGCGTGCAGGCCCGCCCGCCGCCCGAACACCAGCAGGTCGGACAGCGAGTTGCCGCCGAGCCGGTTGGAGCCGTGCATCCCGCCGGCCACCTCACCGGCGGCGTACAGCCCCGGCACCCCGCGCGCCGCCGCCGTGTCCGAGTCGACGGCGATGCCGCCCATCACGTAGTGGCAGGTCGGCCCGACCTCCATGGGCTCCGCGGTGATGTCGACGTCGGCCAGCTCCTTGAACTGGTGGTACATCGACGGCAGCCGCCGTTTGATCACCTCGGCGGGCATGCGGGTCGACACGTCCAGGAACACCCCGCCGTGCGGGGAGCCGCGGCCCTCCTTCACCTCCGTGTTGATCGCCCGGGCGACCTCGTCACGGGGGAGCAGTTCGGGCGGGCGCCGGTTGTGGTCCGGGTCGTCGTACCAGCGGTCGGCCTCGTCCTCGGTCTCGGCGTACTTCTCCTTGAAGACGTCCGGGATGTAGTCGAACATGAACCGCTTGCCGTCGGAGTTCCTGAGCACCCCGCCGTCGCCGCGCACCGACTCGGTGACCAGGATGCCCTTGACCGACGGCGGCCAGACCATGCCCGTCGGATGGAACTGCACGAACTCCATGTTCAGCAGCGGAGCCCCGGCCAGCAGCGCCAGCGCGTGCCCGTCGCCGGTGTACTCCCACGAGTTCGACGTCACCTTGAAGGACTTGCCGATGCCGCCCGTGGCGATCACCACGGCGGGCGCCTCCAGGACGAAGAATCGGCCGCTCTCGCGCTCGTAGGCGAAGACCCCGGACACCCGCTCGCCGTCCTTCAGCACCCGCGTGACGGTGCACTCCTGGAAGACCTTCAGCCGGGACTCGTAGTCCCCGGTCTGGCGGTGGTCCTCCTGCTGGAGCGCGACGATCTTCTGCTGGAGGGTGCGGATCAGCTCCAGGCCGGTGCGGTCGCCGACGTGGGCGAGGCGCGGGTACTCGTGACCGCCGAAGTTGCGCTGGGAGATCCGCCCGTCCTTCGTACGGTCGAACAGCGCGCCCCAGGTCTCCAGCTCCCACACCCGCTCCGGCGCCTCCCGGGCGTGCAGCTCGGCCATCCGCCACTGGTTGAGGAACTTGCCGCCGCGCATCGTGTCGCGGAAGTGGACCTGCCAGCTGTCGTTCTCGTTGGCGTTGGCCATCGCGGCCGCGATGCCGCCCTCGGCCATCACCGTGTGCGCCTTGCCGAACAGCGACTTGCAGATCACCGCCGTACGGGCGCCGCGCTCACGGGCCTCGATGGCGGCGCGCAGCCCCGCCCCGCCGGCCCCGACCACGACGACGTCCCACTCCTGCCGCTCCACCACGGACATCAGAAGAACCTCGGATCCTCGAAGACACCGGACGCGACCAGATAGACGTAGAAGTCGGCGAGCGCCACGCTCGCCAGCGACGTCCAGGCGAGCAGCATGTGCCGGGCGTTGAGCTTCCCCGCCCACTGCCACATGCGGTAGCGCACGGGGTGCCGGGAGAAGTGCTTGAGCTTGCCGCCGACGATGTGCCGGCAGGAGTGACAGGAGAGGGTGTACGCCCAGATCAGCACGATGTTGACGACGAACACCAGGGTGCCGAGGCCCATGTGGCCCCACGCGTAGCGCTCGTCGCGGAAGGCGAGCACGGTGTCGTAGGTGAGGATCCCGGCGACGGGGAGCGCCGCGTAGAAGAAGTAGCGGTGGATGTTCTGCAGGATCAGCGGGAAGCGGGTCTCACCGGTGTACCTCTTGTGCGGTTCGGCGACCGCGCAGGCCGGCGGGGACGCCCAGAAGCCCCGGTAGTAGGCCTTGCGGTAGTAGTAGCAGGTCAGGCGGAAGCCCAGCGGGAAGATCAGGATGAGGACGGCGGGGGAGATCCCCCACCAGTTCCCGACGATCTCCCAGTTGGGGCCCGCCTTCATCGGCTCGCAGTTCTCCGCCAGGCACGGCGAGTAGAACGGCGAGACGTAGGGCGGCGCGTAGTAGTCGGCGTTGGCGAAAGCCCGCCAGGTCGAGTAGACGACGAAGGCGAGCAGCCCGGCGGCGGTGGCGGCCGGGGCCAGCCACCAGCGGTCGGTGCGCAGATGCGGGGCGGCGATCGCGGCACGGCCGGCGGCGCGTACGCCGCCGGCGGCCGGACCCCGCCGCGTTGTCGGAGGTTCCGTACCAGTGGCCAAGGCGTGACTCCGGTCGGCTCGGTGGCTCAGGGGGCGCGACGGTCACGGGCGCCGAGACCCTCGTCGTCCGAGTCGCTCCACAGGGTGACGTCGTACGGGTCGTCGGAGATCGTGACCAGCTCCGGGTGCCGGGCGGCAGCGGACCCGGTGGCCGTCTCGCGCAGCAGCGCGACGCTCTCGCGCAGGTGCTCGCAGTCGGCGCGGACCCGGCGGATGTCGACTCCGCCGCTGCCCATCCGCTGTTCCAGGCGGCTCACCGACCGGCTCAGATCGTCGAGGCACCGCTGGAGGGATGCCAGTTCATCGTGCACGGACATGACGTGACCTCACTTCCGTCGGCCGGCTGGCCGTGGGCGGCAACGGTCATGCGCCTGCGAGTGTCGCGCGTCACACCTGCCGGTGGGAAGGGGACGTGCACCGATTGGCCGAGGCGTGCGGGTGCGTCCCGTGGTGCGCTGCGCCGGACGGGTGACCTTCCGGTCGGTCACCGCCGTGTCGCCGTCCGTTGCCGAACCCTTTCCTCTTCAGTGGCCGCATACATCGCCATATATGTGATCAGCTTCCATATACCGCCAAAAGTGAGCGTAACGCCCGCGGCCCCCGGAGGTAACACGAGATGTCCCACGACGGCGTCGTCAGCACACGCGCGGTCATGCGCTCGGTCGCCTTCCTCACGGCGGGCGTGCTCACCGTGCCGGTGCTCGCCGGGTGCAGCTCCAAGGACCCGGCGGGCAAGCCGCTGGCCGCCCAGGACATCGCCCCGGCCGCGCGCGCCCAGGTCGCCGACGGCGGCACCCTGCGCTGGGCGGTGGACGCCGTGCCGGAGACCCTGAACACCTTCCAGGCGGACGCCGACGCCGCCACCACCCGGATCGCCCAGGCCGTCCTGCCGTCGATGTACCGGCTGGACGCCGCCGGCCGGCCCCGGCTCGACTCCGACTTCCTGGAGTCGGCCGAGGTCGTCGAGACCGAGCCCCGGCAGGTCGTGCTCTACCGGCTCAACCAGCAGGCGGTCTGGAGCGACGGCCGCGAGATCGGCGCCGCCGACTTCGCCGCCCAGTGGCGCGCCCTGTCCGGCAAGGACAGCGCGTACTGGACCGCGCGCAACGCCGGCTACGACCGCATCGAGCGGATCGAGCGCGGCGCGAACGACCTGGAGGTCCGGGTCACCTTCAACCGCCCCTACGCGGACTGGCGCTCGCTGTTCTCGCCGCTGTACCCGAAGGAGGTCATGGGCACCCCGGACGCCTTCAACGACGGCGCCCGCAGGAAGCTGAAGATCACCGCCGGGCCGTTCGCCGTCAAGAAGGTCGACCGCACGGACGACGAGGTCGTCCTCACCCGCAACCCCCGCTGGTGGGGCGACCCGACCAAGCTCTCCGAGATCGTGCTGACCGCCGTCGACCGCGAGGAGCGGGCCGCCGCGCTGGCCGCCGGGAAGGTCGACCTGGCCGAGATCGACCCGGCCGCCGCCCGCCGGATCACCGCCGCCGCGGGCCCGCCGGCCCCGTCCGCCGCGCCGGACGGCGGGACGCCCGCCTCCTCGGGTGAGGGGTCCGCCACCTCCTCGGGTGACGGATCCGCGGCCTCCCCGGGTGACGGATCCGCCGCCTCCCCGGGTGACGGGTCCGCCACCTCCCCCGACCGGGGCGGCGACGGGAAGGCCCGCGCCGGGGAGCGGCGACGCGCGGGCACGCCGTCCCGCCGCCAGCGCGAGCTGGCCGCCTTCGAGGTCCGCAAGTCCCTGGAGCCCGCCTACACCCAGCTCGCCCTCAACGGCTCCCACGGCCCGCTCGCCGACGAACGGGTCCGCCGCGCCGTCGCCCGCGCCCTCGACCGCGAGGAGCTGGCCGCGGCCGTCCTGAAGCCGCTGGGCCTGCCCGCCGTACCCGTCGGCAGCCACCTCGCCCTCGCCGGCCAGGCCGCCTACGCCGACAACAGCGGCGCCCTCGGCGACCAGAACACCGCCGAGGCGCAGGCGCTGCTCGCGGACGCCGGGTGGGTGCGCGGCGGGCCGCTGGACGAGACCGAGAAGGGCGAGAAGGCGGCCGGCGCCCGCGGCGAGAAGGCCTCGCAGGAGGCGTCCCGCGGTGACGGGAAGGACCTCTCCGGGAGCGACGAGGACGACGGCGTGTACATCGTCGGCCAGGACGGCAAGGCCCGCGCCGCCGAGAAGGACCACGGCGGGCAGGGTGAGGCCCACCACCTCGCCCAGGACGGAACCCAGCAGCTGAGGCAGGGCGGCGCCCCCGGCGCGTACGCCCCCGAGGGCACCGCCGCACCGGCGGGCGCCAGGACCGGGGTGCTGGCGAAGAACGGCAAGCCGCTCGCGCTCCGCTTCGTCCTGCCCTCCGGTCCCGGCTCGGAGAGCCTGCACACGGTCGCGGAACGCATCAGCCGCATGCTGGACCGGATCGGCATCCGCACCGAGCTGATCAAGGTCAGCGACGAGAGCTACTTCAAGGACCACATCGCCTCCGGCGCGTACGACCTCGCCCTCTACTCCTGGCCCGCCTCCGCCTTCCCCGCCACCGACGCCCGCCCGATCTACGCCAAGCCGGTCCCGGCCGCCGACGGCTCCCTCTCGGTCGAGCAGAACTGGACCCGGGTCGGCACCGACCAGGTGGACCAGCTCTTCGACGAGGCCATCGGCACCCTGGACGAGTCGCAGGCTCGGTCGCTGATCCGCAAGGCCGACGCCCGCATCTGGGCCGCGGCCGGATCCATCCCGCTCTACCAGCGCCCTCAGCTGGTCGCGGCACGCAGAAACCTGGCCAACGCGGGCGCGTTCGGCTTCCAGACCCCGGTGTTCCAGGACATCGGCTTCCTGAAGAAGGCCGTCAGGCCGGCACCGAGCCCGTCGCGCAGCTGACCCGGACCGGGTCCGACGGCCCGCGCCCGGACGATCCGGAGAGCAGCTCGGACGGGGCTTCGAGGGCGACCGTGGCGGGGCCCGGAGGGCGACCGCGGCGGGGCCCGGCGGCCGGGCCCGGCGGGGCTCGGGCGGTCGGAACCGGCGGGGACACGTAACATGGGGTGAGGCCGTGGCATGTCAAGCCCGGCAGGGCGCGCGTAACGCAGGTCTACGCGCAGCCGTCCGCACACTCCGGGAGTACGCCTCAATATGGCCACGCGCCACGACATCCGCAACGTCGCCATCGTCGCCCACGTCGACCACGGCAAGACCACCATCGTCGACGGCATGCTGAAGCAGGCCGGTGCCTTCGCCGCTCACCAGCTCGACTCCGTCGACGACCGCATGATGGACTCGAACGACCTGGAGCGTGAGAAGGGCATCACGATCCTCGCCAAGAACACGGCGGTGAAGTACCACCCCAAGGACGGCGGGGACCCGATCACGATCAACATCATCGACACCCCCGGCCACGCCGACTTCGGCGGCGAGGTCGAGCGCGGTCTGTCGATGGTCGACGGTGTCGTGCTGCTCGTGGACGCCTCCGAGGGCCCGCTCCCGCAGACCCGCTTCGTGCTGCGCAAGGCGCTCCAGCAGCGGCTCCCGATCATCCTGTGCATCAACAAGACGGACCGGCCGGACTCCCGGATCGACGAGGTCGTCAACGAGACGTACGACCTCTTCCTCGACCTGGACGCCGACGAGGAGCAGATCGAGTTCCCGATCGTCTACGCCTGCGGCCGCGACGGCGTCGCCTCGCTGACCAAGCCGGCCGACGGCACGGTCCCGGCGGACTCCGACAGCCTGGAGCCGTTCTTCTCCACCATCCTGGAGCACATCCCGGCCCCCACCTACGACGAGGGCGCCCCGCTCCAGGCCCACGTCACCAACCTCGACGCGGACAACTTCCTCGGCCGTATCGCGCTGCTGCGCGTCCACCAGGGCGAGCTGAAGAAGGGCCAGACCGTGGCCTGGATGAAGCGCGACGGCTCGGTGCAGAACGTGCGCATCTCCGAGCTGATGATGACCGAGGCGCTCACCCGCAAGCCCGCCGAGAAGGCCGGCCCCGGTGACATCTGCGCCGTCGCCGGCATCCCGGAGATCATGATCGGCGAGACCCTGGCCGACCCGGAGAACCCGGTTCCGCTGCCGCTGATCACGGTCGACGAGCCCGCGATCTCGATGACCATCGGCACCAACACCTCCCCGCTGGTCGGCCGCGGCGGCACCGGCAAGGGCGCCGACGCGAAGGCGGCCGTGAAGGACCGCAAGGTCACCGCCCGCCAGGTCAAGGACCGCCTGGACCGCGAGCTGATCGGCAACGTCAGCCTCCGCGTCCTGGAGACCGACCGCCCGGACGCCTGGGAGGTCCAGGGCCGTGGCGAGCTGGCGCTGGCGATCCTCGTCGAGACCATGCGCCGGGAGGGCTATGAGCTGACCGTCGGCAAGCCCCAGGTGGTCACCAAGGAGGTCGACGGCAAGGTCTACGAGCCGGTCGAGCGCATGACCATCGACGTGCCCGAGGAGCACATGGGCGCGGTCACGCAGCTCATGGGCGTCCGCAAGGGCCGGATGGACAACATGTCGAACCACGGCTCCGGCTGGGTCCGCATGGAGTTCGTGGTGCCGTCCCGCGGTCTGATCGGCTTCCGTACCGAGTTCCTGACCCAGACCCGCGGCACGGGCATCGCCCACTCCATCCACGAGGGCCACGAGCCCTGGTTCGGCCCGCTGCAGACCCGTAACAACGGCTCGCTGGTCGCCGACCGCGCCGGTGCCGTCACCGCGTTCGCGATGACGAATCTCCAGGAGCGCGGCGTGCTCTTCGTGGAGCCCGGCACCGAGGTGTACGAGGGCATGATCGTCGGCGAGAACTCGCGCTCCGACGACATGGACGTCAACATCACCAAGGAGAAGAAGCTCACGAACATGCGGTCGTCCACGGCCGATGTGACCGAGTCGATCGTCCCGCCGCGCAAGCTGTCGCTGGAGCAGTCGCTGGAGTTCTGCCGCGACGACGAGTGCGTCGAGGTGACCCCGGAGGCCGTTCGCATCCGCAAGGTCGTGCTCGACCAGCGTGAGCGTGCCCGCGCCGCGAGCCGCGCCAAGCACAGCTGACACCCGCTTACCGAAGGCCCGGGCGTCCCCAGCATGGGGGCGCCCGGGCCTTTTTCCACCCGTTTTTTCGCGCCTTCACCCCCCGCCGTTGTCCGAAACGCGGAGAGCCTCGCCCGATAGCCAGGTAACACGTCCGTTTCGCGGCCTTCTTCGCCCGAACACTTTGTCCAGATTTTGGAAGATCTACGGGTGAGCTGTGACTGAATTGAGATTGAAGAACGGTGGTCGGTAGTTGGCTGATGGCAGATAGTTAGCCGCGTAGCGCTCGGGTCAATGGGTCTCGCGCTGTGGGGACAGCGCCGACTCACGAGCACCAGGGGGTGTCTGACCCTCCGTCAGGGGTGTCGGAGGATCAGAAGCGCGCCCCCTCCTGTCGGTGAACACGTGGAGTCATGAGGAGGAGTCCCATGCGCGGTGTCACAAGCGCGAGGCGGGCCACAGCCATGTCGCGGACCGTCGTCGGCCGGACCTCGCCGCACACCGAACCGCGCTGAGCCCCGCCCGGGAAGCCGCCGGCGCCGTACGCCTTCGCCTACGCGCGTCCGGCTGCGCCGATCCCGTCTGGTTCAGGGTGCCCTGACGCCTCTTCATGCGCCGTACCGCGCTCGCGCCTCCCCGCGAGCCGGCGGTTCGGCACACCCATACCTGTGAAATGGGCGAACTGTGACAAGTCCTATCGACCTTGAGGGCGGCGCGACCTCGGCCGTCACCGACGGGGACCCCGGACCGGAGCGCAAGGCCGGGGAACCCGAACTCGTCGGCCGCTCTCCCGGCCAGCTCATGTGGCTGCGCTTCAAACGCGACCGCACGGGCGTGATCTCCGCCTGTGTCGTCGGGTTCTACTTCCTGATCGCCCTGCTCGCACCGGTGATCGCGAAGCTGTACGGCAAGGACCCGTACACCGTCTACGCCGACGAACGGCCCGAACTCTTCGACAGCGCGGGCGTGCCGGTGCAGCCCAACGGCGGCATCAGCGCCGAGTTCTGGTTCGGCCTGGAACCCGGCAACGGCTACGACGTTTTCACCAAGCTCCTCTACGGCATCCGCACCTCGCTGATGATCTCCGTGGCGGTGACGGTCACGGTCGTCCTGACCGGCATCCTGCTCGGCATCACCGCCGGCTACCTCGGCGGCAAGACGGACTACTGGATCAGCCGGATCATCGACTTCCTGCTCGCCTTCCCGGCCCAGCTGTTCTTCATCGCCAGCATGCCGGTGGTGGTCGCCCTCTTCGTGCACCCGCGGGACGAGACCCCCACCTACGTGCGGGTGCTGGCGCTGATCATGGTGCAGTGGTTCCTGGGCTGGATGAGCCTCGGCCGCATCCTCAGAGGCACCACACTCGCCCTGCGGGAACGGGAGTTCATCGAGGCGGCGAAGGTCAGCGGGGCCTCGCCGTGGCGGATCATCCGCAAGGAGATCCTGCCGAACGTGGTCACCCCGATCCTGGTGCAGGCCACGTATCTGCTGCCCAACTTCGTGACCGCCGAGGCCGGCCTGTCCTTCCTCGGGGTGGGCATCGTCGAACCGACGCCGGACTGGGGGCAGATGTTCTCCAAGGCGTCCACCGAACTCGTGATGCAGAACGACATCACGTACATGTTCTTCCCCGGCGTCTCGATGATCATCTTCATCGTGGCTTTCAACCTGCTCGGGGACTCGGTCAGGGACGCCTTCGATCCCAAGACAGCGCGCTGACCATTCCGTGTGCAACTGGTGCAACACAGATGGGTGGAATCTGAGTGATGAGTAGGGGCGGACGCCACATACACGCCGCAATCTCAGTGCTCGCGGCCGGAGCTCTCGTGCTCACCGGTTGCAGCGAGGGCGGCAGCAAGACCGGGAACGACAAGAACGACAAGGAACAGCAGGAGAACGCCCAGCGGCAGCAGAGTTCCATCCCGTTCGGCGACGCGAAGGACTCCGAGGGGCCCGCGCCCGAGGTGCCGGGTGCCAAGAGCGGCGGCACCATCTCCGTGCTGGCCCGCGACAGTTACGGCCACCTCGACCCGGGCCAGATCTACGTCCAGGACGAGATGGCGGTCTCCCAGCTGATCCACAGAGGCCTCACCGGATACAAGGCCACCAGCGGCGACGGCAAGAAGCACGAGATCGTCGGCGACCTCGCCACCGACCCGGGCACCACCACCGACGGCGGCAAGACCTGGAAGTACACGCTCAAGGACGGCATCAAGTGGGAGGACGGCTCCCCGATCACGTCCAAGGACGTCCGGCACAGCGTCGAGCGCCTGTTCGCGCCGTTCATCAACCAGGGCCCGCCCTACCTCCAGCAGTGGCTGGCCGACACCCCCGGCGCCGACTACCGCAAGCTGCTGAAGGACGGTCCCTACAAGGGCAAGCACCTCCCGGACTCCCTGCTGGAGACCCCGGACGACAAGACGGTCGTCTTCAAGTTCAAGACCGCCCGCCCCGACCTGCCGTACGCCCTGGCCATGGCCGGCTACGCGATCGTCCCCCAGAAGCTCGACACCAAGGCCAAGTACGACAAGGACCCGGTGGCGGCGGGGCCGTACAAGATCCAGGAGTTCAAGTCCGGCAAGTCGATGACCCTGGTGCGCAACGAGAACTGGGACCCGAAGACGGACCCGCTGCGCCACCAGTACGTCGACCGGTTCGACATCACCTTCAACCACCAGTACGAGCAGTCCACCAAGGCGATGCTCGCCGACAACGGCAAGGACAAGACCGCCGTCAGCTTCAGCAACGCGGTCGACGCGGGCAACCTCTCCAAGGTGCTGAACGACCCGGGCCTGAAGGACCGTACGGTCACCGGCTACCAGCCGTACGTCGGCCAGATGAACATCAACCTCAGCCACCCGGAGCTGAAGGACATCAAGATCCGCCAGGCCATCGCCTACGCGCTCCCCGTCACGCCGTTCGTCCGCGCCTACGGCGGCACCGACGCGATGGAGGTCGCCGGCGGCATCCTCTCCCCGACGGTCAGCGGCTACAACGCGGCCTTCGACCCGTGGGGCAAGAAGAAGAAGCCCGCCGGTGACCCGGAGAAGGCCAAGCAGCTCCTTCAGGAGGCCGGCAAGACCGGCATGAAGCTGACCTTCGGCTACATCAACACCCCCGAGGGCCAGCAGTACTCCACCGCCATGGCGGCGGGCCTGGAGAAGGCCGGCTTCGACGTCCAGCGCCAGGAGATCCCGGCCGAGACCTACTACGACCAGGTCAGCGCCCTGGACAACAACTACGACATCTTCCACACCGCGTGGGGCGCCGACTGGCCGTCCGCCTCCACCGTGATCCCGCCGCTGTACGACGGCCGCGCGATCGCCGAGGGCGCGCAGAACTACTCGCAGGTCAACGACCCGAAGATCAACAGCGAGATCGACCGGATCAGCAAGATCACCGACCCGGCGAAGGCCGCGGCCGAGTGGGGCAAGCTCAACGAGTACATCGTCAAGGACGTCGTCAACGTCGTCCCGACCGCGTACTACAAGCAGGTCCAGATCGCCGGCTCCAAGATCGGCGGTCTCGTCTACGACGACGTGATCAGCGGCGTCGACCCGCGTCGCCTGTACGTCAAGTAACCCCTGCCCGGCCCGGCACCCGGTGCCCCGTCCGCGACCCGGCGGCGGGCACCGGGTACCGCCCGGCCCGCTGACGTCTGAGAGCTGCCCCTGCCATGCTGCGCTTCCTCGTCCGCCGCGCCCTCGGCGCCGCCGTCATCCTCTTCCTGCTCTCCATCGTGACGTTCCTGATCTTCTACGGGATGCCACGTGACCCGGCGCTGCTGATCTGCGGCAAGTCGTGCACGCCGGCCAACCTGGAGAACATCCGGCATGTGCTCGGCCTCGACAAGTCGATCCCCGAGCAGTACTGGCTGTTCCTGCACAACCTGGTCCTAGGCAGCGACGACTACCTGCAAGGCCCCTGCCCCGCGCCCTGCTTCGGCTACTCCTTCCACACCGGTGAGGCCGTCTGGGGCACCCTCACCGACCGGCTGCCGACCACCATCTCGCTCACCCTCGGCGCGGCCGTCTGCTTCCTCGCCTTCGGCCTGGGCGCCGGACTGCTCGCCGCCTGGCGGCGCGGCACCCTCATCGACAAGACGGCCACCGCCACCGCCATGGTCGTCAGCTCGATGCAGATCTACTTCCTCGGCCCGCTGGCGCTGGCGATCCTCGTCTACCAGACCCAGCTGTTCGAGAAGCCGGCGTACAACGAGTTCACTGAGGACCCCGTCGCCTGGTTCACCGGGCTGATCATCCCCTGGGTGATCCTGTCGACCATCTTCGCCGCGCAGTACACGCGCATGGCGCGCTCGGCGATGATCGAGCAGCTCCAGGAGGACCATGTGCGCACCGCCCGCGCCAAGGGCATGTCCCGGCGGTACGTCTTCTTCCGCTACGCCTGGCGCGGCTCGCTGATCCCGATCGTCACCATCTTCGGCATCGACATGGGGTCCCTGTTCGGCGGTGCCATCATCACCGAGTACACCTTCGGCCTGCCGGGGCTCGGGCGGCTCGCGGTGGACGCGGTGGCCTTCAGCGACCTGCCGCTGCTGCTCGGCGTGATGCTCTTCGCGGCCTCGATGATCCTGCTGTTCAACATCGTCGTCGACGCCGCCTACGCCTTCATCGACCCGCGCGTGCGGCTGTCCTAGGAGCCCTGTCGTGACCACTGTGACCAAGGAAGCCGGCGCGCCGCGCCCGGCCGCCGGGGACGCCTTCCTCTCGGTGCGGGACCTGCACGTCAGCTTCCGCACCGAGGACGGGACCGTCCGGGCCGTCGACGGCCTCTCCTTCGACCTGGAGCGCGGCCGCACGCTCGGCATCGTCGGCGAGTCCGGCTCCGGCAAGTCCGTCACCAACCTGACCGTCCTCGGCCTGCACAACCCGATGTTCACCACCGTCGAGGGCGAGATCCTGCTCGACGGCAAGGAGCTGACCACGGCCCGCGAGTCCGAGCTGGAGAGGCTGCGCGGCAACAAGGTCGCCATGATCTTCCAGGACCCGCTCACCGCGCTCTCCCCCTACTACACGGTCGGCCGGCAGATCGCCGAGCCGTTCCGCAAGCACACCGGCGCCTCCAAGAAGGAGGCCTGGGAGCGGGCGGTGGAGATGCTCGGCAAGGTCGGCATCCCCAACCCGGGGCAGCGGGCCAAGGACTACCCGCACCAGTTCTCCGGCGGTATGCGCCAGCGCGCGATGATCGCCATGGCCCTGGTGTGCGACCCCGACCTGCTGATCGCCGACGAGCCGACCACGGCCCTCGACGTGACGGTCCAGGCCCAGATCCTGGACCTGCTGAAGGACCTCCAGCGGGAGTTCGGCTCGGCGATCATCTTCATCACCCACGACCTCGGCGTCATCGCCGACATGGCCGACGACATCATGGTGATGTACGCGGGCAACGCGGTGGAGCGCGGCACGGTGGACGAGGTGCTGCGGGCACCCCAGCACCCGTACACCTGGGGCCTGCTGAACTCCATGCCCCGCCTGGACTCGGACGTCGCCACGCCGCTCGCGCCCATCCCCGGCACGCCGCCCTCGCTGCTCACCCCGCCGTCCGGCTGCCGCTTCCACCCGCGCTGTACCTTCCGGGACCGGGTCGGCGGTGACCGCTGTGTCACCGAGCGCCCGCCGCTGGCACCGGGCCGGGCCTCCGCCTGCCACCTGACGGCGGAGCAGAAGCGGACCGTCTTCATCGAAGAGATCAAGCCCCGGCTGGGCTGACGCAGGAGAAAGAGGAGTCATGAAGGAAGACCTCGTCCTCCCCGCCCCGCGCGAGGCGGCCGCCGGTCCGGCAGGGGAACCGCTGCTCGTGGTGGAAGGGCTGACCAAGCACTTCCCGGTCAAGGGCGGCTTCCCGATCCGGCGCACGGTCGGCCAGGTCCAGGCGGTGGACGGCATCGACCTGACCGTGCACGAGGGGGAGAGCTTCGGCCTGGTCGGGGAGTCGGGCTGCGGCAAGTCGACGACGGGCCGGCTGATCACCCGGCTGATGGAGCCGACCGCGGGCCGGATCTCGTACCGCGGCCGGGACATCACCCATGCCACGCGCAAACAGCTCGCCCCGATCCGCTCCGAGATCCAGATGATCTTCCAGGACCCGTACTCCTCGCTGAACCCGCGCCAGACGGTCGGCAAGATCATCTCGGGTCCGATGGAGATCAACGGGATCGACCCGCCCGGCGGCCGCGAGAAGCGCGTCCGCGAACTCCTGGAGATCGTCGGCCTCAACCCCGAGCACTACAACCGCTTCCCGCACGAGTTCTCCGGCGGCCAGCGCCAGCGCATCGGCGTGGCCCG